>JACPSL010000011.1 GCA_016193285.1 Candidatus Melainabacteria bacterium | reverse complement strand
GTCCTTCTGGTCTTCTATGATCTTTTAACTCTGAAAAACTTTCCTCAACTATTTCTCTAAATATTTCCATACCTTAATACCTCTGTGGTATTTAAGGCCTGTAAAAATCTCTTTTTTGTTTCTGGAAAGTAATGTTTCAGTGTTTAGATATTAGCAGCATGCTAGAACGTTAGCAGATTGCTTCGTCGCAACAAAGTTGCTCCTCGCAATGACGTTCTACGATTGGTTCATAAGCCATTTTTCTTATCGTTAACCTGACAGCTATGGCATGTCACTGCGAGGAGTGAAACGACGAAGCAGTCTCGAAGGTCTACACATAAATTCGTCCGGGATTGCTTTGCTCCGCTCGCAATGACATGATCCTCGAAAACTTTACAGACCCCCTTTAAAATTAGGTATAATTTAAAAGTAATGACATTAGAATTTCAAGGCATAAAAGACTTTGAGTTGTTTTTAAATCAAAATAATATTTTTGATTTACTAGGAGTGGATAATATAGGAATCTTTGGATCTTTTGCAAGAGGTGAACCAGCACATGATATAGATCTTTTACTAGAGAATATTACTAACAAAAACAAACTAATTGAAATAAAAGAAGATTTAGAAAAAAAAATTGGAAAAAAAATTGATGTTGTAATAGACCAATATACAAACCCAATAATTTTGCATCGGGCTAAAAAGGACATAATTTATGTTAAGAAGTATAAGAAATGATCTTTTATACCTTCTTGGAATACTAAACGCAATAGAAAAAACTAAAAAATATTCTGAAACCTACAAAAGTGCAGAAGAATTCTTTGAGGCTAACGAACAACTTAACTACAATGCCTGCTTAAATTTATTGTCGTTTATTGGTGAAAACACTAACAAACTTAGTGATAAATTAAAAAATAGATATAAAGAAATTGAATGGGATAAAATAATAAACTTTAGAAATAGAGTTGTACACGACTATCAAGGTCTGGATGTTTTTATTGTTTACAAAATAATAAATGAAAGTCTTGCTAAGCTGGGAAATAACATATGCAAAATCATAGAGGAAGGACTACACACTGGTGATTTTGACAAAGATGAATATGTGATAGCAAAAGAGAATAAGTATTATAGATTTATTGACTTCAATAAAATTAAATTTTAAGTTTCACAGAAAATATGCACATTAGTAATATAAAAATTGTTCTTGATGACGAAAAAATTAAAAAAGTCTTAAAAATAAAAGATGTAATTAAAGTTATTGAAGAAGGTTTTAGAAAAAAAGCACAAGGATTAGTTAGTTTGCCTCCTAAAATAGGACCAGAGTTGCACACCCCTGGTGCTTTTGCAGAAGGAATGCCAGTAGCAGTGTTTAAAAAAGAACGTAACGGCGAATCGGCGATACGGCAATACGGAGAAAGAACAAAGCTTGAAATATTTGGAATTAAGTGGCAAAGTGCATATAAAAGTAATTTAAAAAAAAGGATTCCTTATTTAAATAATTTAATTATTTTAAATGAACCAAAATATGGTTTGCCAATTGCAATTTTAAAAGGGAACTGGATTACTGCAATGCGTACAGCTGGTGTCAGTGCAGTTTGTGCAAAATATCTTGTAGGGGCCAGCCAGCGGCGAGCCCCTACAATTGGCATTTTGGGTCTTGGACTACAAGCATATGTCCATGTAATTGCATTTAAATCTATTTTTAAAAATCCAAGATTTGTTTTATTTGAATATATTCACAATGAGCTTGTAGCATTTCAAAAAAAATTCCCAAAAGAAAAGTTTGAAAGCACAAAAAACATTCATGAAGTAGTAAAGAGCTCTGATGTCATCCTAAGTGCTACAACATTTCCACCAAAAATTACTCCATATATTTTTAATAAGGACTTAAAGGATGACGTACTAATTCTGCCTCTTGAATATGGAACAAGGATTGATCCAAATCTTTACAAATATTTAGATGAAATCTATACCGATGACATTGCTCAATACAAATTAAAAAGTAGAGACGCTCCACCGGGGCGTCTTTACTTCCCGCCAAACAGGCCAAAGATAAAAAAAGAAATTGGAGATATTGTTTTTAGCAATTATAAAAGAAGTAATATACCTAAGAAAATTCTTGTCTTTAATCTAGGGATTGCACTCTTTGATATTTTGGTTGCAGACCTTTTTGTAAAGAAGACAAGGAAAATTTAATCTTTAATTAATAATTTCAAAGAATTAAAAAATTGATTTTATTGTCAGGCATTTTGCTAGTATCTATGCATGTTTCACGTCATATAGAAAAAGAAAATTAACTATCTTAACCTTATTAAAAAATAAGTTTTCATCTTTTCATCCTGCAAATACAAATAGTGATAGAATATTTTTTGTATTTAAAAAGAGTAGCTATATAGGTCAAGTAAAATTTAAGTACAAGTATAAAACCAAATCAATGTCGATTAGGTCGAAAAATATAAAAAATAATTCAAGCTTGATTTGCTTTGACTTTTGTAAGAAATAAAAGACAACAAGTTATTCAAAGGAGAATAACGTTTGGCTACAAATGTTCAAGACATTTCTAAAGTAATTCCAAACGGGGCGAGACGTGCTGAGTACCTTGGATATTTAGCTCTTAGGTCAAATGGTACACCAGAACAAAGTCAAAAAGTTCAAAGAGAAGTTAGTGAGCAACAAAGCCAGAACAAACTAGGTTTTTTTCAAAAACTATGGAGAGCAACTCTTATAGCATGTTCAATTATTGTTGGGACTCCACTTCCAGAAGACAACAAACCATTCTTAAGATATTATGAGCAAATTAGGAATACTGCTAGTGAAAGTGATGCTCCTGCAGTTCAAATAACAAAAAGAGCAGAACGATTACTTTCTGATTCAGAAGCAGCAATTGATTATTCAAAAGAATATTCTACAAATGTAATTCCAAAAGATGTTGGTGTTCCAATGTCTGGAATGCTTTCCTTTCTAGCTGGCTGTGATGGCACATTTCGATCAAATGAGCAACTCCAACATAATCGTTTTATCAAATGGTGGACAAAGCTACTTTTACAAGAACCAGAAAAAGCAACCAAGGTTATAAAAATTTTAAACGACATGGATGATACCTTAACAAGTAAGAGCAGAGACCCTGGTTTTACATGTGCTGATAAAGCAATAGAAATTCATGATGCACTCCAAAGAACTATAAAACTAATGCAAGAATTAGCTGATTCACTAGGAATTAAAATAATTGAAGGTACAAATAGTGCAAGGCCTTTAGATGAAACACTAACATCTTCACAACTTCCTGGAGTAGAACCTTGCATAAAATTAGGTCGCTTAAATGGGCTTGGACCAGAAATTTATGGAGACTTAGAGACATTAGAAGAAAATATTAAGCACTGCAGGTTTACTTTCTTAAATGCAAATGGATATGCAGGTGGTCTAGAAAAAATATTTCTTTCTAATAAGACCTATAGAGCTATAGATTTATTAAGGCACCTTGAAGACAGATCAAATCCAGATGAAATAATTACTATTGAAATTGATGGTAAACAAAAAACCTTTGTTGAAGCACTTTTTACAGATCCTGCGCATGAATATGCCATTGCAGAATCAAAGAAAGTTGCTGGATATATTTATGACACCAATCTTGCATTAGAAGAAGGTTCTTACTATGACCATTATTTAAAAATTGCAAATCTTAAAAAAGAATGTATCAATGACAAACTTATGCAAGCAAAAGAAAGTGGAGCAACAAAAGAAGAACTAGCAAGAATAGAAGAAGAATGCTTAAAACAATTTCAGGAAAAGTTACTTGCAAATGTCAATGCTGGCATTCCTAAGTGGCAAAAAGTTATTCAAATAAGAAAAGGACTAAATGAATGTGAGAAAAAGAAAAAAGCCGGGGAACTAATCCCTGCTGAAGTTATAGAAAAAAAAAATATTGCGCTAAATAATGCTCTAGCAGATGCAATGCTGCATGTAAGACTAATCGGGGCTGATAGCACAGAACAAGTATCAAATGATTTCAAGGGACAAAATCATTATGCATTGCTATCAAGCAATAACACAAATGATATAAGAAGATTCATCAGACTAGCTACACGTGGTGAACTTGCTGCCCTTACAATGCATTATTACAACAGGTTTCTAACACCATTTGACAGGAGACAAAGAGGTGGTTTAGATGCTGTTGACAGAGCAAATTACATATTAAAACAATTTGCAAATCACTCCAAGGTCAGGCGCCTCATCGCTAAAGAAAACATGTATACAAATAGGAGAGAGCTACATCAAGACATTAAAAAATTTAGAGACCATGGGATTGAGCTACTTAAGAAAGAAGGGGTTAAATCATATCTAGACTGGAGAATGCTTGAACATTTGTCCCTTCACTATACTCAAGAACAATTAGAAGCAATTGATAATCAAAGAGCCGAATCAGGAGAAAAAAAATTATTTTCTTTTAGCACTGGTCCTTCAAGAGAAAGACTTCTAGACTTTTCTGATGAATTTAAAGCTGAACGTAATACTTCTTGTGCAGGTTTTGGTTCATCTGGATACATACAGTGGACAAAAGAGCATTTTAAAAACTCAGGAGGACCTGAAGCAGAATTAATTAGCATAATCGATACTTTTCTACCTGAAAATATTGAGGATATTGAGAGTCTGAGGTCACTCAATGAATCTGATCTACAACAACTTGAGTGGCTTTACCCAAATGAAATGTTTATCCGAAACAGTAGCCGTGGAATGTTTGCAAAAAATGGCCAAGGCGGTAATGGAGATCGTTCGTTTTATCCCATTTTTTCTTTTGTAGACAAAAGAGAAATTCAATATTGTTCAACACCTATTGCATCAACTAGAGCAGTTGAGATTCCATACTTACCACCTAGCAGTATTGAAGATAAGAGATTTAAATTTTATGGAATCAATAAATTAAATCAAGACGGCTGGATTTATTGGGAATTACTAGGGAATCGTGATAAAGATTCAGGTGTAGACCTTAGAGACAATCTCCTAGATAAAGACGGTTTCCAAACAACAGCTTTAACAGGTGGTGGTGATAGCACTAGTGACCTTGAAGCTCTTGCAGCAATACTACTTAGAAATGGTTTAGCAAACCAGGTTTTGTTTAAGTACAATGAAAGAAAGCTATATGAAGCAATTATCAAACTATGTATCGAGGATTACGGGAAGTTCATGGAGAAACTTAAGAAGGACCCTGAACAATTTAAAGAGTATTGTGCTGAATTGAAAGAACAATCAAAAGAGTTTGGTAACTTTTTTTTACGTAAAAAGAAGAATGGAAATTATGAAAAAATAGTAAGGTTCGAAGGTCCAGACTATGAGCATAGAACTCCTATACTTGAATTCAATCCTAGAAGCAAGAATTATGAGTTTACTAAAGAAGAATTAATTGAAGATTTTAAAAGAATCTATGGAGATAATTTTGTAGCACATAGCTCTCCAGAAGTTTACATCTACAGGATGCTCGAAACATTAGAACTGCTTTTAGGTAAGCATGAAAGATTTATACAAAAAGACTTTGCAAAAGCACAAGAGTTATGCAAGCGACAATTAAACGGAGAAACAAACTTTAGTTCTGACGAGTTAAATCTTATAGCTAGATATAAACAAGCTGTAAGAGAACAAAATGAAGCTTTTATAATTCCTCCTAATGCACCAAGATGTAGAATATGGCGTGAATACAGAGTTAAAGATGAAAGCAGTCAAGTAACTGGAATAGTCTACAAGAACAAAGATAATGTTTATGTACTAGATGAGTTAAATGGCAACAACCCGATACCATACAACAAAGATATTTCAAAATTAGAGAAGATCGAAATTGAAGAAGATGAAGCAACAGGAAAATTTAAATACTTTGATCCGTCTTCTAATCAATTAAAAGACTATGAAACTCCGGAAAGACTAAATAACATTTTACAAGAAGAAAAATATTTACCACCCTTTTCTCCAAAATCAGGATTGTTAACAAACAAATTTTTACTCTGGCTTTTGGGAAAAGATGACACAAAGCTTGGGAAAGCTAGATTAAAGAAACTTGTAGGCAATATACCTTTCTTATTTAGCGGGCTTTTAAAATATTCCGGAGCTCTTATGGCAATAGGCGGGATAGTAAGAATAGTCAGTAAATTCTCTGGGAATCTGGAAGGAGTTCTATATACTTCTGGTTACTGGATATCAAATAGTGTAAGAGCTGTTTCTGCATTAGGTGGTGCACTTAGAGGAGTTTTAAATCCACAAAAATATCCTGAGATTTGCGTTGGTGAAGGTTTAAATATTATTGCATCATTTTTACCAAACAAATCAAAATACTGGTTACTTGGTTTAGGGAATTCATTCTTATTTTTTGGAAGAGGCAGACAAGAAGCATTAATCAATCAAAAAGTAAATAATCACAGTGAAAGTATGATCGAGGGACATTTTAATAAATCTATTGATCCAAGGCCAAAAGTAAGGGAAGTAACTCAATTTAGCACAAACTTAATTCTTGGCGCAATGAAAAAACTAGAAAACTTTGGTCTGCCAAAAGTTGTAGGTAAAACAATTGGCCAAGCTGTAAGCATGTTATTGACTCCATTCAAGATGGTTGGTGATGTAATTAACGAGCCAAGGTTAGCTGGTTTATTAGAAAAAAGAAAATCTGATAAAAATGGAATACTTTATTGGACTGTACCTAGTGTAGGTCACTTAATGGCAACAGTAGGAGCTTTAAGTGGTATTGGTGCAGTAGTAGGAGCAACTGTTGGAAGAGTAAAGGCTGAAGCTGAAGACGGGTTTAATTGGTTTGGTAAATATTTTGCTATTCCATTTGCAACAGCTATACCAGCAATTGGAATTATTTTAAAAGGTTTACAAGTTGCAACTAATCCAGATGGATTACAACGAATTACAAGAACATTAAATGGGAAAGATATTAAAATCGACTACATAAGAGCTGGTCTAGGTCAGGCCTTTTCTGGCGTCCTCTATCTTATACTCCCATGGTTTGGGCTTCACAAAGACTTAGTTGCTGCTGGATATGACACAGCAAACGGCAGGTATTTTATTGGGGCTGGTGAAGAAGAAAAAATTAACGGCGTACAAGTTGCAAGTACTATTGCAAGGCGTGCAGATGAACACACTACTGATGCCGAGACTTTGTATACTGTAGCAGCCTAAGGCGTATTGCAATACGCCTCTACACCTCTTTTGTTCTTACAGACTTAACAAGTGAAGCTAAAGGGTGAAACAATGTTGCAATAGTTAGTATTGGTTTTTTTTGAAGAAGATGATATACACGGTCAATGGTTTCTTTCATAGAGTCATGACGAGCACGCCGTTTTATTTCTTTCTTTAATTGCTTGAGCTCATTTTTTCTTTCTTTTTCTTCTTCAAAAATTGGATTGTAAATCATGACACTTACCTCTTTGTAATTTTTTTAATTTTCTAACCCTCTAACATGGTTATACCCATAATATAAATTTTTTAGGTTATAGATTCATTAAGCCACCTAATATTTCTTTAGGGAAGAACACTAAAACAAGATTAGGAATCTGATTCTAAGAATTGTTTTGTCAGTTTCTTGCTGGTACTGCTAAAATAAAAATCTATGACAAGACGCGATGATCGAAAAAATGATGAACTAAGACCACTAAAGTTTACCTGTAACTTCTCAAAGAAAGCCCATGGTTCTGTCTTAGTAGAACTTGGCGATACCAAGGTTTTAGTTACTGCAATGATTGAAGATAAAGTCCCGCCATTTTTAGAAGGAACAAATAAAGGATGGCTGACTGCTGAATATTCTCTTTTACCTGGCTCAACTAATCCAAGATACCAAAGAGAAGTAAACAAAGGGCGTCCTTCTGGCCGCACTAGTGAAATTCAAAGACTTATTGGAAGAAGCTTAAGAGCTGCATTTGATTTAAATGCAATCGGCCAAAGAACTATAACAATTGATGCTGATGTAATTAGTGCCGATGCATCTACAAGAGTAGCTAGTATCTGTGGTGGATATGTAGCAATATATAAGGCACTTGAAAATTTAAAAAAGAGAGGATTGATTTTAAAAATCCCATTACTAGAACCAGTTGCTGCTGTTAGTGCTGGTGTTGTAAACAAAGAAGTTTTATTAGATCTCTCATACTCAGAAGATTCACAAGCTGAAGTTGACAGTAATATTGTAATGAATCAGTCAGGGAAAATTATTGAGCTTCAAATGACTGCTGAGGGAAAACCATTTGAAGAAAATATTGTGAGTGAAATCATAAAATTAGCCCGAAGAGGGATCCAAGAAATTATTCAAAAGCAAATTGAAGCTACAGCAAAAATCTGTGCTGTCTAATAAAAAGAGGGTTACCCATTAATTAAATTTTTACCTTAAAGAACTAAGTTAAAAGATCGATAACTAAAGTAGAGAGCAAAATCATGAGGACAGTGATAAAACTTTTCATACGTCTTTTTTGTGGAACCATTTTCACTTGCACCATGGCCTGTGCCCAATTACAATACTCAGTGTCACCATTTTGTGAAAAAAATAAAGTTTTATGTGTACAGAATGAAACACCTGTATGTTTAGTCTCAAACCCAAGAATTCACGAAGAAAAAAATCGTTTTAGTCCTGATTGTGATGTAAATTCATCTCCAGCTTGTATTGATTTATCTTATGGAACAAGAGCTACAGATGAAAATATTTTTATAGCTTGCATAGAAAGAGTAATATGTAACTTTGACACTAACAAAAATAAACTGGTTATCACTTGCTCCTCGGGAAAAATTGCCAAATGTCTTGGTAGTGATGACAGTCCAAGTTGTATAAGTGATGGAGAAGCTGCTGAATGTAAAGATGGAATTGCTGTTTGTGATTTTAATAATTGGCAGATCAGTAAGGATGAGGTTTCCTCATTCCTGTTGCAATAGCATTACAAGAGGCCTGTCTCCTTTTCAAAATATTCTTTCATCCACTTTTTTACTTTGTCATGTTCTTCTTCTGACTTACAGCGCTCTAGACACCAAACAAATGCTGTTCTTGGGCTAACATTTCTTGTAGCACAAAATTTATTTATTTCAAGTTGTCCATTTAAAACCTGATCAATGTCAGAGCCCATATCTCTTCTTCTTGATGTCATGCTGTCTTTTGTGTAAGTTTTCTTTTTAAGCTTTCTTTATTTATTAACTGCAATGACTCATAAAATTCAAGAGTCCATTTACCACGATTTTTCTTTGCAATTCCCCGCATTTTATCTCTAATACTTAATACTTGCTTGTCAGACCATTTTGTAAAATCACCGCATTTCTTTTTGCTACCTTTATATAGTTTGATTGCTTTTTTTATTGCATCTGTCATTTTGATTACCTCTTTCCTACAACATAAATTATTATATAACAATGTCATTGTTGTCATTAGAATTAGCATATCTCTACCCAAAACTTTTAAACATCTATGGAGATCGTGGCAATGTATTAACTTTGCTTGCAAGGTGCAAAGCAAGAGATATTGTTTTAAACATTTCTCCAATTAGTATTGGAGAAAAAGTTGATTATAAAAAGTACGACATATATTTTATGGGTGGCGGACAAGATGAACAACAAATCTTGGTTTCAGATGATCTCCAAAAGAAAAAAGATGACCTGATTTCTGCAATTGAAAATAATGCAGTGTTTCTTGTTATATGTGGAGGTTACCAATTACTTGGAAGTTATTATAAAACTAATACTGACTTAGAGCTTAAAGGAATTAGTGCACTTGATCTTTATACTGTAGGTGGTAAAAAAAGAATGATTGGAAATGTATTATGCGAAGAAACTGAATCAAAATTTATGTTGGTAGGTTTTGAAAATCACAGCGGGAAAACTTATCTAGGTAAAAACCTTAAACCATTAGCAAAAATAATAAGAGGCAATGGAAACAATAGTGAGGATGGTTTTGAAGGAGCCAGATACAAAAATGTTTTTGGTACTTATTTGCATGGTTCTCTACTACCCAAAAACCCAGCTCTTGCTGACAAAATTATTAGACTTGCACTAGAACAAAAAAAATTAGAAGTGCCTAATATAGATTTAGATGACTCATTAGAAAATGCAGCACATGATAGAGCTGTAAACTTAAGATATTAATTTAGGTAAATCTCTCTTAGGCCCTACAGCTACAAGAGTGTAATATTTAGGATCAAATATTTCACCTGCAAGTTTAATAACTCTGTCATTAGTAATTGACTCTATTGAATTACTTATTTCATCTGGTGTTAAAAATCTTTCATAGTAAAGATCATAAAGAGCATTTCTAAAAGCTCTGACCTTGGATGACTCAAGTTCAAGGAATAAATTTGTCTTGAGTTGCATTTTTGCTCTTTCAAGTTCATCTTGCTTAAGCCCTTTATTTTTAATTGATTTTAGTTCTTTTAAAATCAAGTTTACTACTAACTCTGAATCCTTTGGTGCCACACCAGCGTAAACACTAAATATCCCCCCAAGTTTATTTGTGTGATAGTAAGATGAAACTGCGTAAGCTAATCCACGTTTTTCTCTTATTTCTTGATAAAGTCTTGAGCTCATCCCTCCACCAACTGCAATATCAATTACACCCAAAGTATATCTATCTTCTTCATAAACAGACACTCCATTAGTACCAAAGTTTAAATGTAATTGTTCAATTACCTTATACTTACACAAAACATCTGGCGTAATCACTAATGGAGATGGTTCTTTCTTTTTCTTTTTTTGCTTAACATTTAAAGTGAAGTTTTCAGCAAAGTGGATTATTTCCTGAAGATCAAACTTGCCAGCTACTGAAATAATCATATTGTCAGGGGTATAAAGATTGTGTAAGAAATCTACTATTGATTTCTTTTGAAGATTTGAGATTGATTTTATTGTTCCTGTTATTAACTTTCCAAGTGGATGATCCTTCCAAACAACTTCACATAAAAGATCTTGAACAAGATCTTCAGGAGTATCTTCATACATTTTTATTTCTTCAAGAATTACTTGTCTTTCAAGTTCAATGTCTTTATCATCTAACTTAGGATTAAAAAGCATATCCAGAAAAAGTTCAAGCACCACTAGAACATACTCACTTAAAACCATTGCATGGTAACAAGTATATTCTCTGTCTGTAAAAGCATTTAAACTGGCACCAACATCCTCGCTTTGTTCTGCAATCTGCAAGGCTGTTCTACTTTGAGTCCCTTTAAAAACAATATGCTCAATAAAGTGAGAAACACCGTTATTGTTTAGTTCTTCATCTATTGGTCCTGCACTTACCCAAATACTTAAAGTACATGACAATGCACCTGGCATTTCTTCTGCAATTATTCTTAAGCCATTATTTAATACAACTTTTTGGAGGAGCTTATTGTTAGAAGTCATTTTTTTAGAATCTGCCAAGGAGCTTTATTCCTTGCTACACTATCTGCCGTAGGTGTCAAGTGAATATCAAACTCATCACTTGCACCATTATCACAAATAATACTTACTGTAAGATCTTCTTCTTTATTATTTGATATTAAATCTAAAGCATGTGAACGCTTTATAACTACTCTCATGTTCTTAGCTAACATAGCTGGACTTAGAGAAAATACTGAAGGTTTTATTTTTACAAAAGATTCATTTGAACTGGTGATAAAACATTTGCTCTTTGAGTTGAAGTTAAAAGCAGAAGCTTTAATCATTGTTTTATTTGCACCAACAGGTTTCAAAATCAATGTGTCACTGCCTGTCAAAGTTACTGATGGTATACCAATACCTGTTGCTTCTGCTGATATGGCAAGTTTATAAGAAGTTGAACCTGAAAAGGCTCCTATCCCCAGTAAGTAAGTGCCAGCTTTAAGTGACTTATTAATTAACTCATCCGAATTACCGGTTTGACTTGATGATTCAAGAATTTGGTCTGCATACTGATTAAACAAAACAAGATCCAAATCATTGTCTTGCAAGTCACTTTCAATTGTTAACAGGGCAGTTAAACTAGAAGTTTGTGTAATTGTAAATTGATACAAATCACTTATTACTAAGGTTTCATTCCCTGTTGTAGTTGATACTTCAACTTCACCACTATCTGTAGAAGATGCTTGTCCACTAATAGTTACTGGCAATGTTACTAACTGAGGAGCACTCAATAAATCATTTGGCTCAATTTCATTTATGTTATTTGTACCACCAGAACTTGAAGATGGAATTATAGAAGTTGCACCAATAATATCTACTCCAGAGACTGTCTGACCACTAGCAACACTTACAACAAGTGCATCTTTTTCACTTGTTGTTATTGGCTGGCTAGGCCCTGTGTAAAACCCTTTGACAACAGGGTCTTGAAAAGATTTATCAGTTTTGCTTCCAGTATATGGACCTACACCAGATCCGCCAGTAAAAGAAAGATCAATTGGTTCAACTTCAATTCTATAATCACCTGGTGGTACAGCAAAGAGTGTAAATTCTCCACTGCCATTTGTAAGGAAATCAGAAACACATGAGATAGCTTCCAACAATGGATTATTTGTATTTCTTGCAATAACATTTGCACCTAAGACTGGTGTTTTTCCATCTCGCTTGAGGACTCTACCTGTTATTTTTCCATACTTCGTAAGCTCACTTTCATTTGGATATAAAAGAGAGATGCTTGAGATATCGTCTCGCCTGATTAAAAATAAGTCATTTACTGCAACTGGAAATTCTAAAGGTACAGAGTCTCTAATTTCTTGTGATGCACCTGGACTAATTGCTTCTACATTAATTTGAGAGTGATCTAAACCAATACCATGTCCTGTCTCATGAATAATTGTTCCTTTAAATGAATCAATTGTAGACTCAGGATTTGAAGGAGTATCAATTCCATCAACAAACCTGCCATTAAAAATTGCTTGAGACTCAGCAATCTGGTTTACAAGCGGACCAGAACTTACTGTAACTGGCCCAGAAAGACCTAAAACTTGATTCCCTGAACCATCGCCTAAAAATGAGCTCAAAAGTGAGCCATCAGTATCAAATATAACTGCTGTATAACCTAAAAGATCTTTTGAATTTAATATTGAATCATAGTTAGTAGCATCTACATCAAAAGCTAGAGAGCCTGGATTATCTCTTTGGAATCTCATTTCAGAAGTCTTGATTGCCTGCCATTCTCCATATAGAGGTTCAATAATTGATATTGCTTCAGAATTAGACAGCCTCCCGAGTGAGCCTTTATCATACCTATAAAGCAAAGGCCTATTTCCATATGTAACTGCCATGTTGCTTTTAACAACAAGGGGACCACCTGCATGTACCCTTAAAAAGCTACTTACAGCAAAGCATAAAACTATAAGTATAAATATTTTCTTCATCTTCTTATTTTTCTTTATTTACTAAAAACTTAACAGCCTTAATAAACTCTTTATATCTAATTGGTGCACCATGTACAGAACAAGTATCTAAATATTTATCAACAAACTTATCTTCTTCAATTGTGATTTTCTTTCGTGTCTTTAAGTTTCTAGTTAAACCTCTGTTATTGTGCCCATTTCTAACAACGTCTCGTTTTCTAATAATGCCTTCTCTTAAGATATCAAACTTTCCATATTGAATGGCTACAGGGCTTGTTAATCCTCTTTCACTCTCAGGATATAAAAATAAAATATATTTCTTTCCCATTTCATAACTTGCTTGTCTAATAGTTGGCTGCCATTGTTTAAATGTAACTTCTTTTTCCCCATGTACTCCTTTTACTCCTTCTGTTATTTTAAAAGTAATCTCATAAACAGGTAATTTAGATTCTAAATCTTTTTCTACAAACTTAACTTCTTTACATTCACCTGCAAATATCTTTCCACTAGATTTTACAATTTCATCTAATGTAGGCTGAATGGTATCAAATACGAAATGCTTTTCAATTTTTACTTTACTGGACTCTGTATCATTTTGTTCAACTATACTTGCATAAGAAGCAAAGAGAAAAATTCCACAAAGCAGAGAACTAAGAATTGAAAATTGAAAATTGACAATTAAGTAATTAAATCTCATAAAAGATTAGCCTATTCTAGATTATACATGCCCTAAAATCTATTGTCCTAACAATTTCGTAACCAAATAAGTGAGAGCCTTATTCGTAATTACTCAGGTGGCTCTGCGGTGACGTAGCTCCTCGAGCCACCTTTCCATAGACCGCTCGGCTTGCCCAAATGAATTGGACCAAGCCTCGCTTTGTTAAATAGCATAATTTCGTGAAGGATGACCTAAGAGAAATTAACATGCTGAGTAGTCCCCTTTATTCACTATTGTTTGTTCCTTTTTATATAATAAAAGCCTATGACTACATCAAATATTATTTACACACCAAAAGAAATTGAGATTAAATGGCAAAAAAAATGGGAACAAAGCAGTATTTATAAAGCTATTGATTTTGACAAAAAACCAAAGTATTACTCCTTAGTTATGTTCCCATACCCAAGCGGCGATCTTCACATGGGGCATATGAGGGTTTATACAATCAGTGATGTTATTTCAAGACACAAAAGAATGTGCGGCTATAACGTGTTAAACCCAATGGGATTTGATGCATTTGGATTGCCTGCAGAAAACGCTGCTATTGAAAGAGGAATACCACCAAATAAGTGGACTGAAGAAAATATTAACTACATGAAGAATGAACAGTTAAAAAGATTAGGTACAAGTTATGACTGGGAAAGAGAAGTAATATCTTCTAATCCTGATTACTACAAGTGGACTCAATGGCTCTTTTTACAATTTTATAAAAATAACTTGGCTTATCAAAAAGAAGCCCAAGTAAACTGGTGTCCTAAGTGTCAGACAGTTCTTGCAAATGAACAAGTAGAAGAAGGTAAATGCTGGCGACATGATGACACCTTTGTAGAGCGTAAGATGATGCGTCAATGGTTTTTAAAAATTACAAACTATGCAGAAGAATTATTAAATGATCTAGATAAACTAAGCGGCTGGGCAGAGCGTGTAAAGCTAATGCAAAAAAATTGGATAGGAAAATCTATTGGTGCTGAGATTATGTTTCAGGTTGAAGGTTTTCCCAATCTAAAAATCCCTGTTTTTACAACAAGGCCTGATACAGTTTTTGGAGTTACTTACATGGTTATTGCTCCCGAACATCTGCTTACAGAAAAACTAACAACTAAAGAAAATAAAGAAAGTGTAAAAGCATACATAAAAAAAGCAAGCTTACTTTCAGAAATTGAAAGACTTTCAGAAACCAAAGAAAAACTAGGTATTCCATTAGGTACTTATGCAATAAATCCATACAACAATAAAAAGATTCCTCTTTGGACTAGCGACTATGTTCTTCTTGAATATGGAACAGGTGCGGTAATGGGTGTACCTGCTCATGATAAAAGGGATTTTGAGTTTGCAAAAAAATTTAATTTAGAAATTAAACAAGTAATTTCAAAAGACGGCTTTGAAAAAGAACTTTCAAGTGCATATATTGAACCTGGCATAATGATTAATTCTGGAAACTTTAATGGTTTATCAAGTGAAGAAGGTAAGAAAAAAATTGTTCAGTTTGGAGAAGCAACTGGTTTTAGCAAAACAAGAATAAACTATAAACTAAGGGATTGGTTAATAAGCAGGCAAAGATATTGGGGTTGTCCAATTCCGCTTGTTTACTGTAACTCTTGTGGCATAGTCCCAATACCTGAAGAAGAATTGCCTGTCTTGCTTCCTAGTAAAAACATTGACTTTACAAGTAGTGGGTCCCCTCTTAGTAAGGCAAATGAATGGCTACAAGTTAAATGCCCAAAATGTAAAGGAGAGGCAAAAAGAGAAACAGATACTTTAGATACATTTGTTTGTTCAAGTTTTTATTACTTAAGATATGCAGATGCAAAAAACAACAAATTCGTTTTTGACAAAAAAAAAGTAAACTACTGGTTTCCTGTAGACCAATACGTTGGTGGGATTGAACATGCAATACTGCACCTTATGTATTCAAGATTTTTTATAAAAGCACTTCGTGATTTTGGACTTTTAAATTTTGATGAGCCATTTTTAAACTTACTTAGTCAAGGAATGGTTACTATGTACAGTTCAAAAGAAGGCAAAGTAACCAAGATGTCAAAATCAAAAGGTAATGTTGTAGGGACTACTGAGTTTTTTGATAAATATGGTGCAGATGCTGCTAGACTTTTTATTTTATTTGCAGCACCACCAGAACAAGAAATTGAATGGTCAACACAAGGTGTTATAGGTCAGGTGAGATTTCTAGAAAGAATCTGGAGATTGTTTTTTATTTTAAGAGAGAATATTGATTTAAAAATATATGAAGGATTTATTGATGTAGAGACGCATGGCCATGCGTCTCTATTGCAGGAATTGTACAAAATTGCAAATTATACAATTAAATCTGTTTCTGAAGATATTTCAGATAAAAAATATACCTTTAATACCTGCATTGCACGAATGACAGAGCTTGTAAATGCAATGTATAAATTTATCCTGGATAAAAAGATTTTTACTGAAGCAGAAGTTAAGGTTTTGAATTTTTCTTTTACAAATCTTTTAAAACTTTTAGCACCATTTGCTCCACATATTACAGAAGAGTTGTGGGAAAAGCTTGGTGGAGAATCTTTAATACACACTCAGAGATGGCCTGACTATGATAAAGATGCTTTAATTACAGATGAAATTGAACTTGTCATTCAAATGGGTGGGAAAAAGATTGATGTCCTTACTACTAAGAAAGGGCAAGATCAAAAGGAGCTTGAAAAAATTGCACTTAATCAGCCAAAAGTAAAATCAAAAATTAAAGGGAAGGAATTAATAAAGATTGTGGTCGTGCCGGATAAGATTGTAAACATTGTCATCAGAGGGTAGAGACGCCTCAATGGGGCGTCTGTACAAACATGAATAAAAACATATCTCTAATAGATTTTGGTGCGGGCAATCTTCATAGTGTTTATAAGGCATTTAAATTTATTGGTGCAAATACTGAGATCACAAAAGATCTAAAACAAATTGAAAAGTCAGATGCTGTTATTCTTCCAGGGGTTGGTGCATTTGGCGCTGTTATGGATTCAATCAGGAGAAATAATCTGGAAGAAATAATTATTAAATCAGCAAAAAAACCATTTTTAGGTATTTGTGTAGGGATGCAGGTTTTATTTGAAGAAGGAGAAGAAAATCCAGGAATAAAAGGCCTTGGAATTTTAAAGGGCAAAGTTGTGCGATTTAAAAAAGCAAAAAAAATTCCACACATTGGATGGAATGATGTGACACAATATGACACTGAGAAGTTCTATTTCATCCACTCCTACTATGTTATCCCAGAAGACAAAAACCTGATTTATGGAGAAACAGAATATGATGGAGAAAAATTTACCTCAGTAATTAAGAAAGATAATCTTTTTGCAGTACAATTTCATCCAGAGAAAAGTGGAGAGGGTGGTTTAGATTTATTAAAAGAATTTATTAAATCAATTTGACTAGATCAGGAATATTATTTATTTTAGAAAGTATTAAACTTGCAATGTCTCTTGCAGCATCTGGCTTGGCAAAAGACTTTGTAACTTTTGACATTTCATGTAACTTACTGGGATTTTTAAAGAGATCTAAAATTGTGTTTAATAGTTCTCTGGCTCTTAATCCTTTTTGTCTAAATAAAACTGCACCACTTGAATTAATTAAGTGATTAATATTTGCTTCTTGATGATTTCCTGCATAAGGATATGGAATAAAAATAGCTGGCTTACCTAAAACTGTAATCTCTGTCACTGTCATTGCTCCAGAGCGAGAAATTACTAAGTCAGCAAGATGGTAACATTTTTCAGGATTCTCAAAAAAAGGTTTTGCTATATAACCTGCAGTCATAGTAGCAGGTATTCTTTTGATAAATCCTTCATGAGAACTTTCACCGGTTTGATGAATGATTTGAATATCATTATTTATTACAAGATCTTTTATGATTTCCAAAGCTGCTTCGTTTATAGCATTTGCACCTTGAGAGCCACCAATTATAAAAATTGTCTTTTTATTCGGGCTAAAATTAAACTCTTTGCAGAGGGTAGCTTTATTTAACATTTCAATTTCTAAAAAACATTTCCTTACTGGATTACCAGTAACAATGACATTTTCTTTTTTATTTTCAGGGAGCTCATTTGTTTCAAAACCCAATGTCAAGGCTAATGCACCATTTGAACAAAATTTATTTGCAAGACCAAGCTTAACATCAAGATTATGAACAATATATGAAATGCCTAATCTTTTTGCAGCAATAAAAACAGGAGCTGCAGAATATCCCCCAGTTCCAAAAACTATTTCTGGTCTATAATGCTTTAAATAAAGTTTTGCTTTTGATACTGCCTTAAGTAAATAAAAAGGCCAGGCGAAAAGTTCTTTTTGAAGCTTTCTTGGAAAGCCTAAAAAATCATAACCAAAAAAATCTATTCCATTTTTTTCTGCAATATACTCTTCAGGTTTTTTATTAACTCCAAGATAGTAAAGATCACAACCTTTTTCTTTTAATATCTCGCCAACAGCAATACTCGGAAAAATATGTCCACCTGTTCCACCACCACATAGTACAACCTTTTTCATTTATAATTTCCGTGTCCTTCCTAACCTGCAGATTGTACAGGTACCAAGCGGCATTCAAAAGGAATATTACACATAGACTCCATTGGGCCCTCTTGTCTGCCAATAGAAATAGTTACATAGTAAACCCCTGTCTCTCTTAAAGTCAACATCATTGAGAATGAGTCAATGCACCAGTGGCAAGAAATTGGAGGACTAGAAGTAATAGTAAATTGATTTTTTCTTTCAGCAAGTAATTGTCCGCTTGGAGCAAATATTTCAAGCTGTTGTAAAAAAGTACCTTGAGCATTAGTCCATTGATTTGCAACTACAAACTGAGTTAAGGTAGCAGGTAAGGTCGTAGTTTGAAAAATATTTTGAATATTTAAAAGATGAACTGCATGTGTAACCCTGTCAAAACTTACTTGACTGCATATTGCACCAATATTATGTCTTGGGAGGTTAGTTGTCATAGCAATGATTATACCAAAACCCTGCAATCACGTTGTTTGTATTCTTCTCTAAGGAAATTAAAATTTCTTTTGCTCTTTCAACCTGCATCCCTTCATCACTTACAATTTCATCAGGTACAATCCCAACTTTGTTAATATTTCTTCCAGAGGGAGTTAAGTAAGCAGCAATTGTAAGATGCAAAGCAGAGTCATCAGGGAGTTGTAGAATTTCTTGAACAAGACTTTTACCATAAGTTTTCTTACCAATTACAAGTGCTCTTTTATTTTCTTTTAGAGCACCTGCTAGTATCTCACTAGCACTTGCAGTGCTTTCATTTACTAAGATAATAAGATGTGAACTTGTAATTTGATCTGAATTTGCAAACTCATTTTTTCTACCTGAGTCACTTACAGTTGTAACTATTTTGCCTTCTTTTAAAAACATATCTGCAATCTCAACTGCATTCTTCATTAAGCCCCCTGAATTATTTCTAAGATCAATAATTAAGCCACGTGTAGCCATAAGTTTTAAAACTTCGTTTTTAAACAACTCACTTGTGCTTTCAGGAATAAAAGAACTAATTTTTATAATTGCAACATCGTTATCTAACAATTTACTTGAAACTACTTTAAGTTTAACTTCCTTACGTTTTAATACCTTAGTTAAAATTTCATCCCCCCTTTTTAGCTTAACTGTAAGTAAAGAATTTTCTTGTCCTCTTAATAAGTTTGCTACCTGGTTTGGATTTAAATGTTTAGTACTCTTGCCATTTATACTTATTATGTAATCATCTGGCACAAGACCTTCTTTGTTCGCTGGACTATCTGGAAGAACTTCAATTATTTTTGGTTTGTTAAGTGCAAGTTTAACTCCAATTCCAATTAGTTTTGAGTTCATAATGTTTAGTTCATCTTTAAATTCTTCCTTTGTTAAAAGCCTTGTATATGGATCATCTAATGCTTTAATAAGTTTATTTATATATTTATGAGCATCTGTTAGGTTATTTATTTTGTTTTCAAATTTATTTTGCCAGCTATCTAAATCAATCGTTGACTTAAAGTAAAATTTTTCATTGACCACTTTCCAAGCAGTATTATACAAAGCTACTGCCTTTGTTTTTTCAGAGTCTGCGCTAACCTTTTGTATAAAGATTGTTGAATGTAACAAGAAAAACAAAACTAAAAAAGTAAGTAAATTTATCTTCAAGTATTTTTTTGTCTTGTTTGAACTTTTCATTAATACCGAATTATAACAAATTGGTTTACTATTCTATGCGCTATACGCTATACGCTGTACTCTAGTTCTCATGGAGCTTTTGCTTTACTTTTTTATCTCACTAATTGCAATTTTAATTTCATGTATTGTTTTTAGTAATTCAGTTGAGTGGCTCGGTGCAAAGTTAAACTTGTCACATGGAATTACAGGAAGCCTTTTAGCTGCTGTTGGAACAGCCTTACCAGAAACAATTGTTCCTTTAGTAGCAATATTTTGGGGAATAAATAAAGAAACTTTGATTAAAGTTTTAAAAGGCGAATTTGATACCACAAATCCTTTTAGTCAATATATGAATCAAATAAGTATTGGTGCAATTATTGGTGCCCCATTTATGTTAAGTACAATTGCATTTTTTTTAATTGGATTTGCAAGCTGGATTTATTTTAAAACTGGAAGAAGAAAATCAAAAGAAATTAAAATGGATGAAACTGTTTTAGAAAGAGACTTAACTTTTTTTATTATTTCATTTTCACTTGCATTTTTAGCTGTATTTTTAAACCACACTATGCACATACTGTTTGGCATTGTAATGATCCTGATTTATGTTATTTATTTATACCTAACAATAAAAGAAGAAGCAAGGACTGAGTTTAAAGGCGAAGAGTTAGAAGAAAATCTGGATCCTTTTTTATTAACCAAGCTTTTATCAAAACTAAAACCAAATTTACTGTTAATCTGGCTTCAATTAATTGTCTCGTTGCTTTTTCTTATATTTAGTGCTCACCATTTTGTAGAAGTAATAAAAGAAGTCTCACACAAGTTAAACTTTCCTGCATTTATTATTAGCCTTTTACTTACACCACTTGCAACTGAACTTCCTGAAAAATTTAACAGCTGGATGTGGATTAGACAAAAAAAAGACACACTTGCTGTTGGGAATATTTCAGGAGCACTTGTTTTTCAAAGCACATTCCCTGTAACAATTGGGCTTTTATTTACAAGCTGGAAAATTAGTTCATTAATTTCATCTCTAACTTTTATCTTTTGTTTAATTAACACAAGTATAGTTTTAATTTCATTAAAGAAAAAAAGGCTTACATACAGAACATTCTTATTTTGCGGGATTTTATATTTAGCTTACTTATTTGGTGTTTTTATCTGTTAAAATCTTTTTAGATTTATTTCAAGATAGGAGTAAAAGCAATGACTAAAATTAACGCACTGCTTTTATTCTCTTAGCAGCTAGTAGTCCTGCTGCCTCACCCATAGCCCAGCAATTTGCCTGAATACGTGCAGAGCTTTGTGCTTCAAAATCTGCAGAAAGACATCTCCCTGCAACAATCAAATTTTTAATTTCATTTTCCTTTGGTAATAATGACCTGAGAGGTATTTGGTAATAATCACCATTGGGTGGTTGTTGTGGTAGAGGCGTGATTAATCGCGTCTCTGCCACAGGCGGATGAATATCAATTGGCCAATTTGAATTTGCAATGGCATCTTTAAATTTTTTTGCACTTAAAACATCTTCCTTTGTTAAAACATATTGCCCTACAAGTCTTCTGCTTTCTCTGACACCAATATATGGTGCTATCTGACAAACATACGAATCTTTAAACCCAGGAAGATATTTTTTGCAAAAGGTGCTTTGTCTCTTTATCATTTGCCTTCCATGAACTAGAAGCCATGAAGTATCTTCATTATTTAGTGGATCTAAAATTTTATCTTCTGGCGTAATTCTTGGACAGTTAAATGCAACAAGTCCTTGTGAGTCTGGCACTGAAAAAATTTGAAAATATGCTGCGTCTTCTTTTTTTAAATCACCATTTTTAAAAGCTTCGTCAAAAAAAGGTTTTAGTGTCCAATTTTTTTCAAAAGTATGTGCACCTGAAAGTAAAATGTCTCCATTGTTTAAAAAATAAACTGGCGAATCGCCAGCTTTATCATTTTCTTTTAGCCAGTTAGCAAATGTCTTTAAGTCAACTCCAGCCATCATAAAACGAAGTGACATTGCTTGTCTGTAATTATTTTCACCTGCTTTATAACTTACACCAGATAAAGCAATAAGATCGCCATCACCGGTACAGTCTATAAATTCTTTAGCGCTGATAGAAAAAAAACCACCTTTGTTAAAAAAATATATATTTTTTATCTCATCCTTTAAGACATCACAGGAAATTATTTGACTTTCAAACATCAACCTAACATTTGATTCAACACACATTTCGTCAAGGACAATCTTATAAACCTCCGGATTAAACCAGCCCGGATTTCCATCTTCAAAGATGGCTCCACCACCAGCTTTTGCAAGACGATTACAAACTTCTAAAAACAATCCTTTTCCCATTGGCATATTTTTCATCATTGGTGTTACAAGAGCGCCTGTTGCCATTCCACCTAAGAAACTTGCTTTTTCAATTAAAACAACCTGTAGGGGCGTTGCATGCAACGCCCCTACTGCAGCTGCTACTCCTGCGGATCCTCCACCTGCAACAAGGACATCACATGAGGGAAGATCTTTGTAATTTATTTTAATTTCTGGCACTTTTACCTTATATCAAATAATTTTTTTGTATTTTCTGAGGTAATTTCTCCTACTTCTTCTACACTTACATTATGAATCCTTGCAAGTTCTTCTGCTACAAACCTTACATATTTTGGCTCGTTTCTTTTACCTCTATAAGGAACTGGAGTTAAAAAAGGACAATCTGTTTCAATTAAAGTACTCTTTAGTGGTATTTCTTTTGCAACTAGTTTTAAATCTTGTGCACCTTTAAAAGTTAGTATTCCTGAAAAAGAAATATAAAAACCAAGCTTAAGTGCTTCCTTAGCAGTATCAAGATCTCCTGTATAACAGTGAAAAACACAAGCTCCTTCTTGTTTTTCTTCTTTTAAGATTTCTATCACTTCTTTAAAAGCATCTCTGCAATGAATTATAAGTGGCAGTGAAACTTCTTTTGCAATTTTAATTTGTCTTTTAAAAGCATATAGTTGTACATCTTTAGGGCTTAAGTTGTAATAAAAATCTAGTCCTGTCTCACCAATTGCTACTACTTTTTTTTCTTTTGAATATTGAATAATTGTGTCATAGCTTACATCCCCCCAAGCTTTAGCCTCATGAGGATGAATCCCAACACTTGTGTACAGGTTGGTATACTTCCTTGTTAAAATTAAGTTTGTTTTAATCTCTTCAAGATTGTCGCAAGACTGGACAATATGTGTAACACCATTAGAAAATGCTTGTTGAATAACTTCATCTCTGTCGTGATTAAAATCATCAAGTGTTAAGTGAGAGTGTGAATCTATAAAAGTCATGGCAACAGAAATAAAAAATATAAAAAGATTTCTTCCAAGAAAAGGATTACTTGGTCTTGCACTTGGATTAATTCTCGCAATTATTGTACTAAACGTAGACAAAAAATTGTGGTGGCCGCTGGAACTTGAAACAATTAACGGTAGAAATATTTCAAGTAAAGTAGCATTAGAACCTACTCCTACGAAACAAATTGTTGTTTTACTTTTTGATGATAAAACTCAATTTTTACTTAGGCAAAATGGGATGCCAATAAAAGATTTTGAAAGAAAAGGAAGAGATTTAATTAGACTAATTATTGAAAAACTTGAGAAAAGTAACGTCAAGTCAATAGGAATAAACTTAAACTTAAGCAGTCCATCAGGTAATCTAGCAGATGAAAATCTAGCAAAGACAATTGCAAAATTTAAAAACATTGTAATTGCAGATTCAATAAATTCACCACTTCCACATATAGCAAGCACTATCTTAAAAAAAGCATCTGGAATAGGATATGGAGAATTATTTGCTGACTACGACAAAACTGTACATAAAATAAAGTTAATTGACAAAAGTTTTGGAGATATTCAAGCTTTTTCCTATGCTTTATTTAAAATATCTACAAGAAAAGATGTTGATCAAACTTTAAAAGCAAAAAATGAATTTTACTTAAGATACTTGGTAAAATTTTTCGTGAAGTATTCATTAATTGATTTTGCCCAAGGAAAAATCAGCCCGTTATTACTAAAAGATAAAATAATTATCCTGGGTATAGGTTCAAAAAGCAAATTAACTAGAGATCAGCTTTATAGCCCCTTTGACAAAAACACACTTTTATCTGATAGCGAGGTTCAAGCTATAGCACTCTCAAATCTTTTATATAACCTCTACCTTCATAAATTCAGCCTCATTGAATATCCAATTTTATTTATTGCTTTAAGTTTGTTTCTTGGTTTACTTTTTAGTAATCTGCCTACAACTAAAAGAGTGTTTCTTGGTGTGTTACTTTTTGTAAGCATAATAATCTTTAGCCAGATTTCTTATACTCATTACAAGCTTGTTATAGAACTTATTCCTCTTTTATTTCTTGTTTTAGGAAATTTGATTATTGGTTCACTAATTTTTTTACAAATAAACTTACAAGAGCAAAATATAGAACTAGAAGAAGCTCTTATAATGTTAAGTAACAGAGTAAAAGAGTTAAAAGAAGTAAGAAAACAACTTTCTACCAAAAGTGAAGATGAGAGAAGAAGAATTGCTAGAGAACTCCATGATGACTCGCTAGCTAGAATTACTGACTTAAGAAGATACTTAGAATCAATGTTACTACAGGACCTGCCTATAAACATGAAAAAAGAACTTGGAGTATCAATTAATACACTCGATAATGTTACTTCTGAAATTAGAAGGACAATAAATGCTCTTAGACCTTCAATGTTAGACAATGCAATGGGTTTAATTCCAGCAATTGAAAATCTCTTAGATGAACTTTCAAGAAGATCCAATCATAAGATTCAGACAAAATTAGCTACCTCAATTTCAAAATTAAAACTTATTGAAGCTAATGAGATACATCTTTATAGAATCATTCAAGAAGCACTAAACAATGTTTTTAAACATTCCCATGCTACAAAGGTAGAAGTATCAATTAAAGAACAACCAGGGCAAATATTAATTCTCATAAGAGACAACGGAATTGGTTTTAATTTAAGTGGATTAAACAAAAAACCAAAAAGTGGCTTTGGGCTTGTTGACATGAAAGAAAGAGCAGATTTAATTGGAGCAAATATTCAATACTTAACTAATCCAAGTGGTGTTGGCACTGCTTTTGAAATTACACTAGCACAAGAAAAAATCAAGGTTACTGAAAAGAATAAAGAAGAAGTATTATCTGTTAGATAGGGCTCATTGAGAAAAACATCCCTAAAATGTTTGCAATCAAGTATGTAAATAAGAAGAGCCCTAATAAAAAAGGAATTATTGCCATAAGAAAAACTCTCCAGGCTTCAAGCTGAAAGCTTTTTGCAAGACTAATCCAAAACAAAATAAAAGTCCAAAGACTTACTAACACTTCACAAGCAGTATAAATTGTAAGATTAAAATTACTTATTAAAGAAACAGGGGCAAGAAGTAAAAATGGTATGCTTGACAAGCCTGTAAATCCTAAGAGCCTTAAAAAACTATTATTTGGTGTTTTAAAAACTGTACTAAAGAAAAATATTAAAAGACCAACAAAAAACCAGCTTACAAAACCAATTATTTCAGTCCCGACGATATTTAGGATGTTTGCACTACCTGATCCAACTTTACCTAGATTAGACAAAAATACAGCAAGAACACCATAAACTAAAACTGTAAAAGTATCTTCATCATATAGCTCACAAAAGACTTTGTTTGGGCAAAACAAAACTCCATAAAAAGTTTCTAAAAAACTAATTTTAGGTTCATCTTGTGGAATATTTTGTTCAATATTTAAGTTATTTATACTCATGCCTAAATAATATCATGAATTAATTTTAATTCTTGTGGCTTTTCTTGTTTAATTAATACAGAGTTGGTTAAAGTTTTTTTTGCACTTTCTGCATCTTCTTTGTTTTTTGAATGTACTTCAAACAACACTTCACCATTTTTTACTTTGTCTCCATACTTTTTAAAAAACAATATACCAACTGAATGATCTATACTATCACTTACTTTTTTTCTACCTGCACCTAAAGTATGAACAGTCTTTCCAACACTTAATGCATCTATTTTATGTACATAACCATCTCGTTCACTTTTTACAACTTCAATGTGCTTTGCCTTATTTGAATTTGAAAATAATTTTAAATCTCCATCTTGAGCAATAACCATTTCTTTAAATTTTCTTAATGCTTTCCCGCCTAATAATATTTCTTTTAAATCACTGTCTGCCATAGGAGCAAAATCTATACACTTTGCAAGAGAAATTACAATCTCAACTAAATCAGTTACTTCTTTACCAGACAAAACATCAATAACTTCTTTAACTTCAAGAGCATTTCCAATAGCATAGCCTAAAGGTTGATCCATATCTGAAATAATAGCTTTTACATTCCTACCTAGATTCTGACCAATATTAACCATGGCCCGTGCTAGCAATTTTGCATCATGAAATGACTTCATAAATGCACCAGAGCCAAACTTTACGTCTAAGATTATATTTTTTGAACCACCTGCAATTTTTTTACTCATAATAGAAGATGCAATAAGAGGTATGGAATCAACGGTATTTGTTACATCTCTAATTGCATAAAGTTTTTTATCTGCAGGGGCTAAATTAGCACTTGCACTTGAAATTGCAAGTCCAATTTTTTTTACTTGATTTTTTATTTCATCAATTTGTAAGTTAGTTCTAAAACTAGGAATTGATTCTAATTTATCAATTGTTCCACCTGTAATCCCTAAAGCTCTCCCAGATAATTTAGGTACATTAATTCCACAAGCTGCTACCAATGGTGCAAAAAGCAGCGTTACTTTATCACCAATACCACCAGTACTATGCTTATCAATAGTAGGTTCCAGGCCTTCCCAGTTTAAAGTCTCACCAGAGTTTACCATTGCTAATGTGAGAGAAGTAGTTTCTTCATTAGTTAATCCGTTTTCTTTTACTTCTTTTAACCACTTGGTGATTTTATCTTGGCTAAAAGTATTTAAATTTTTTATAAAATAATTTATTTCTTCTTTAGTATGTGTTTGCATTTAATATCTCATCTCTTATGTCAAAGTTAGAATAAACTTCTTGCACATCATCATGTTCTTCTATTAATTCAAGCAATGTGATTAGATTTTTTGCAGCCTTAGGATCATTTATTTCTACATGCTTTTTAGGATGGTATACAATTTGTGTTTCTTGTAGTTTTATTTCTTTTGCAAGAATATTTTTTTGTACTTTTTCAAGCTCTTCAGGCTTTGTAATGATTGTTGCAAATTCACTGTCTAGTAAATCAATGTCTTCTGCACCAACTTCAATTGCAAGTTTATAGATTTCATCTTGGAGATTGGAAGAACATGGGATTTTAATTTCTCCACGCTTTTCAAACATCCAGCTTACTGCTCCACTCGTAGCAAGTTTCCCCTCATATCTTGTAAAATAACTTCTCAAATCAGCTACGGTCCTATTTTTATTAT
This sequence comes from Candidatus Melainabacteria bacterium, assembly GCA_016193285.1. Taxonomy (NCBI): domain Bacteria; kingdom Bacillati; phylum Candidatus Melainabacteria; species Candidatus Melainabacteria bacterium. The sequence goes on along the minus strand of JACPSL010000011.1, from coordinate 76,992 downwards.
CCGTGGTACATAAAATTAAAATTGCAGCACCACCTGGTCCATAACCTTCATAAATTACTTCTTCCATACTTAAAGCACCTTCATCTACACCAGCTCCTTTTTCAATTGCACGTTTTATATTTTCTTGTGGTAGTAGATTTGCTTTTGCTTTTTCAATTGCAAACCTCAAACGAAAGTTACTATTTGGGTCTTTCCCTCCTAGTTTGCTTGCAACCATGATCTCTTTTGCAATTTTTGAAAAAACAGCCCCGCGTTTAGCATCAGTTACTGCCTTTTTACGTTTAATTTGTGCCCATTTAGAATGACCGGACATTTGTTTGTATCTCGTCGTTTATTCTCTGTAGAGACACACGGCCGTGTGTCTCTACCTAACATATAACATTATATGAAATACTATAACGAGGTACGCTATACTTTTTATGAAAAAATGAAAGTAGATATTGTTAAATACCGCTGGTTTTGGTTTGGGTTTTCACTTGCTATTTTAATTCCAGGATTAATTGCAGCTGGAATTTGCATAAGCAAGTTTGGCTCTCCAATAAAACTTGGACTTGATTTTACAGGTGGAACAAAGCTGGAATATAAATTCCCGCATGAAATTAGACTTGAAGAAACCAGAAAAATTGTAGACCGTAATAAACTTGGTGGAAGCAGTATCCAGGTCTCAAAACAAGCTCTTGATGGTTCTCAGATAGTTATTATTAGATCAAAAGCAATTAAAGAAAGAAAATCTACTCAAAAGAGAGCTAGCCAAAAAGAAAAATTAGATGAAGATTTAAGACAATCATTTGGCAACTTTGAGATTTTATCAATAGATTCAGTAAGCCCATTAATTGGTCCTGAACTGCTTACATCTGGTTTACTTGCCTTACTTTTTACTTGTGTTGGAATTGTCTTATATATTACCTATAGGTTTAAAAGAGACTATGCACTTTGTGCAATAATTGCACTTCTTCATGATGTGTTTATATTAATTGGTCTTTTTGCAATTTTTAGTTTAATTTGGGGACTTGAGATTGATAGCTTATTTATTACTGCAGCACTTACTGTAATTGGCTTTTCAGTTCATGACACAATTGTTGTTTTTGACAGGATTAGGGAAAATTCCAAATACTTAAGTAAAAATAAAACATTTGGTGAAATTGCAAACGATAGTATAAACCAAACTTTAGTTCGAAGCATAAATACATCACTAACTACACTAATTACACTCGGTACTTTATTTTTACTTGGTGGTGAAACTACAAAAATGTTTGTTGGTGCAATGTTTTTAGGAATAGCATCAGGTACTTATTCAAGTATATTTGTAGCTAGTGCACTTTTAGTCTGGTGGAGAGAAATTGCTAAAAGAAGAAGAGTTAGAACAACATGATTAATTCTGAGCTACTTCTTGGTGCAGGAGTTGCATTTTTAATTCTTACAATTATTTTTACACTTTACTTAATAGTCTTTAGAAACATCATGCCTGATGAGAAAGAAGATAATGACGAAGAATCTTGATATGCTGTTCTTAAAGCATAATTTTTTTCTTCAATTTTTCTTTTTATTTTAGGAATTAATTTTATCGTTTCTTCTTCACCTGCTTTAATTGCTTTTGCTAAGCTTTTTTTGTCCAAATCTAAAATACCAATCCCTGTTAAATCAGGATTTATTACAACATCTGCCTTACTTAGAATGCTTTCTGATTGAGCTCTTAATCCAAGACTTATTGCCCTTGTTAAAACTGATTCAAATGATCTAAAATCTTCTTTGTTCAAGGTCTCCATTTTAGTATCTACATCTACTGCTATTATTAAATTTGCACCCATTTTTTTTACTTCTTCAATTGGAATATTTTTTAAAACTGCACCATCAACGAGTAGTTGCTCATTAATTACTATTGGTTGGCGTAAGGCAGGGATTGCAGTACTGGCCTGTACAGCTAAACCAATATCACCTGACTTAATAACCACAGGAAGCCCACTAATTAAATCTACGGCAATGACATGCAAAGGTATAACCAGATCAATTGTTCCGTCACTTTTTGAAATAGCATTATTTACAAAATTATGTAATCTATGATCATTGTATAATCCTGCATAAAAAGGCTTGCCAATAAATGTTCGCCATGTTCTGTTAATATAAATAAATAATCCCCTAAGCAGTGAAAAATCTGATTTATAAACCTTACTAATTGCACCAGATAAAACATATTTTTCTAATTCACGAGGACAAACCCCGCCTGAATACAATGCAGCTATTAAAGCTCCTGCACTTGTACCTACTAAGTAATCAACTGGAATATTTTCTCTTTCTAAAACCTTCAACACCCCAATATGAGCTGCTCCACGAGAGCCACCCCCACCAAGAGCAAGTCCGATTTTTGGCCTAACTGGAGATTTGTCTTCAGCAAAAGAAGGAGGTAAGAAGGTAAAAAAGCAAGGAAGCAAGGAGACAAGGAAGAACATTATCCTTGTAACCTTGCAACCTTGCAACCTTGTAACCTTACTCATATATGTCCATTCTTTTCCAGCCAGCTTAATATTTTATCTGCACTTTCTTCAGGTGACTGTTTGTCTGTTTCTACAATTACCTCTGGACTTATTGGTTCTTCATATGGATCAGATATACCAGTAAATTGAGCAATCTCACCATTACGTGCTTTTTTATAAAGTCCTTTAATATCTCTTTTTTCTACAACTTCAAGAGGACACTTTGTATAAACTTCAACAAAATTCTCATGCATTTCTCTTGCTTCATTTCTAATTTCTCTGTATGGAGAAATTGCAGCAGTAATTGCAATAACACCATTTCTTGAAAGCAAGCTTGCTACATAACCAATTCTTCTAATATTTGCATCCCTATCTTCTTTACTAAAACCAAGTCCTTTGCTTAGATGTGTTCTTACCACATCACCATCAAGTACTTCTACCTTCAACCCCATTTTCTTAAATTTATTTTCTAAGATATTTGCAATAGTTGATTTACCAGCACCAGATAAACCAGTAAACCACAATGTAAAACCAATCATTTTATTTCTTCCTCTTTTTCTTTTTTCGCTGACACAGAAACTAGTGCAGCTCTAATAATTTTATTATTTAGCTTATAGCCTTTTTTTAAAATCTGCATTACTGTATGATCCGGCAGTTCATTTGTAGGTATTTGATGAAGAACCTCATGTAAAAAAGGATCAAATGGTATGCCTGTTTCTTCAATTGGTTCTAGTCCAATATCTTTTAAACACTTTAATAACATTTCAAAAACTAGACTAAAATCCTCTAAAATCTTTTCAGGACTTGAGTCAGGTTTTATAGTTTGTCTAGCATATTCAAAAGTATCAAGTGCTGGTAAAAGAATTTCTATAGTTTTCTCTGCCGCATATTTATACAGCTCTTCTTTTTCTTGCGAGGATCTCTTTTGAAGATTTTGGTAATCTGCTAAAACTCTAAGATATTGGTTTCCTAATTCGTCTAGTTTCTTTTGAAGTTTTTCTAACTCTTGTTCTGTGGAAATCTCAGGGGTGCTTTCTACTTCACCTGAAGGTTCACTAGTTAGGGGTATCCCAGCAGTTTCTTTATCATTAGTCATTTTAATTTCCTCATAGTCTATATTATCCAGCCTTCTTGTTATTTCCTTAAATAATTTATTTAAATTTTAACTTTCTCTGGTAATTACCCCTACCTTTTCAAAACCTTTTCATAACCTTCATATAGGATTCTATATTGCCAGTAAGGGCTGTAAAAAGACAGAATGAGGAATTTATGAAGATTAATACACAAGAAGAAATATCATTCACCAACTCATATGCAGGTGTATATCTAAACAAAAAAGAAGGTGCTGTTGCCATAGAATTTAAATCCCCTGAAATAGTTCTATACCTAAATACATCTTTATATCAATCCATGGCCTGGCTTTTCCTTAATGCAAGCGAGTGTACAGAAATAATGGGCTTTGTTAACTGGGCAGTTGATCCTAAGTCAGCTAGTAGAAATTCATTAATTGAAGTACATGGGCCTGAACATGCTGCTTGTTTAGTTTGCTCACCAAATCATGAAAGGATTCAGTTAAATCTAGAAATTGGTATTTCTGTTGATTTAAAGTTTAGCGACTTTAAGGGTTTAATTGAGCTGGTTAAAGAAGCACAAGGTGACCTAGAGTGGAGACGTCAATTATTAACCTGGTCAATCAACAAAGATAAAGACATAGATCAGCACAATAACGATAAAAAAGATAAAAAAGCTATATAAGAAATTGATATAATTATCCTTGATGTTTACAATCTATACGTTATCAGATAGCAGTGGTGAAACTGCAGAGCTAGTTGCTAAATCTGCACTTAGCCAATTTGAATCTATTCAAGCAAAAATACAAAGGCTTCCGAAAGTAAGATCAACTGAAGAGGTAAAAAAACTTTTTTTAGGTGAAATAAAATCACCAGCAATTATTATTTACACACTAGTCCTTCCTGAAGCTAAAGAAGCGTTAATGGAAGAAGCAAAAAAATATTCAATCCCTACTTATGATGTTCTTGGTGATATTGTAACTAAACTAGAAAATATATGTCATGCGCCTCCTTTACGAGAGCCAGGCCTTAGATTAAAAGTTGATGAATCCTACTTTAACAGAATGGATGCAATCCACTATGCAATTAAATATGACGATGGTCAAAATATAAGCAATATAGAAAGTGCAGATGTAATATTATTAGGTGTTTCAAGGACAGGTAAAACTCCAAGTTGTATGTACTTAGCACAACACTATGGCCTAAAAGCAGCAAATATTCCAATAGTTTTAGGTACCGAGCCACAAGAAAAATTATTTAAAATCAACAGCGGAAAGATTATAGGATTAATTTGTGACCCACTAGTTCTTCAGTCTTTTAGAAGTTCACGGGCAAATTCACTTCAAATGGACTACAGTGCAGATTATTGCGACCTTGATCATATTTCACATGAAGTAGAGTTTTCAAAAAAGGTCTTTAGAGAATTAAAATGTGAGACAATTGACATGACAAACAGGGCAGTTGAAGAAACTGCTATTGAGATAATGTCTAAGTTGCAGCTACTAAAAAGATAACCTGTGCAGAATAATTTTCACAAAGTTTATTTATTTCAGGAAGCATACAAAGCTTTTAACAGCAATGACTCACAAATGCGTGAGTATTTAGGAGGTAAAGGTACAGGACTTGTTCAAATGACTCATGCAGGTTTTCCTGTCCCGCCAGGTTTAATCATTACAACAAAAGCTTGTAATGAATATGCAAAAAACCAGTTCCAACTTCCTTCTGGACTTCTTGAGCAAGTATTTGAAAAGCTGACAACAATTGAAAAAGAAACTAATAAAAAGTTAGGAGACAAAACAAAACCACTTTTAGTATCTGTTAGATCTGGTGCAAAGTTTTCAATGCCAGGGATGATGGATACAGTTTTAAATCTTGGCTTAAATGATGAAACTGTTCTTGCTCTTTCTAAAGCTACTTCTAATGAATCTTTTGCACTTGACTGTTACAGAAGATTTATCCAGATGTTTGGAAATGTAGTTCTGGGTATACAAAAAGGAATTTTTGAAGCCATTTTAGAGGAATCAAACACTAATGGCCCCGCCAAAATAATTGCTAAGTTTAAAGAAACTATAAAAGAAAAAACAAAAAAAGAATTTCCACAAGATGTAAAAAACCAGCTAGAACTTGCAATTGAAGCTGTTTTTAAATCATGGAATAATCCACGTGCAAAGTATTACAGAAAATTAAATAAAATCCAGGACGATCTTGGAACTGCTGTAAACATACAAACAATGGTATTTGGAAATATGGGAAATGGTTCTGCAACAGGTGTTGCTTTTACAAGAAATCCATCTACAGGAGAAGATGAGGTTTATGGTGAATACCTTATAAATGCTCAAGGAGAAGATGTAGTAGCAGGAATAAGAACACCAAAAAAAATCACTGAAATGAAAAAAGAATTGCCTGAAGCTTATAAGCAGCTTTTAGAATGTATTAAAAAGCTAGAACTATTTTATAAGGACATGCAGGATACTGAGTTTACCATTGAACAAAACAAGCTTTGGCTATTACAAACAAGAGCAGCAAAAAGAACTGCACAAGCTGCAGTAAAAGCTGCTGTAGACATGACAAACACTAAGATCATTTCAAAAGAAGATGCTATAAGAAGAATTGATCCTTTATCCTTAAACCAATTTCTCTTAAAAAGTTTCGACCCCCAGTCAAAAAAGCAAGCTGAGGATGAAAATAAACTACTTGCAATTGGACTAAATGCTTCTCCTGGTGCAGCTTGTGGAAAAATTATTTTTAGTCCGGATGAATCAGAAATACTTTCTCAAAACGGGGAAAAGATAATTCTTGTAAGAGTTGAAACTTGCCCAGATGATATTCATGGAATAGTTCCTGCTGTTGGGGTATTAACTTCAAGAGGTGGGATGACAAGTCATGCTGCAGTAGTTGCACGAGGGATGGGAAAACCATGTGTAGTAGGATGTGAAACTTTAAAGATTGATTTAAATAAAGAAACAGCCTCAGTTAATGGAAGAACATTAAAAAAAGGAGAGCTAATTTCTATAGATGGTTCAAGTGGCCAAGTTTTTCTTGGAGAAATAAAAACAAAAGAACCAAAAATAAGTAATGAACTTAAGATTTTACTTTCTTGGACAGATGAGTTTAAACAGTTAGGTATAAGAGCAAATGCTGATACACCAATTGATGCAAAAGTCGCAATTGAATTTGGAGCAAAAGGAATAGGCCTTTGTAGAACAGAACATATGTTCATGCAACAAGATAGACTCCCTTGGATCCAAAAGATGATTATGGCAACTAGTCAAGTTGAAAGAGAAGAAGCATTAACAAATTTACTTCCTTTTCAAAAACAAGACTTTAAAGAAATATTTAAAGTTATGTCTGGCTTACCAGTAACAATAAGACTTCTTGATCCTCCACTACATGAATTCTTGCCAAAGTTTGATGAGTTAGCTATTAAGGTTAGCGAGCTTAAATACAAAAGCCTAGACTCAACAAAAGAAGAAAAACTTTTACATAGAGTTAAAGCTTTACATGAAGCAAATCCAATGATGGGTTTACGTGGTTGCAGGCTTGGGATTTCTTATCCAGAAATAAATAAAATGCAAGTACAAGCAATTTTTGAAGCTGCATGTGAATTAGAACTAGCTGGTACAAAAACTAATGTAGAAATAATGATTCCATTAATCTGTGAAACAAAAGAGCTTAAGCTTGTTAAAGATATGTTAGAAAAAGTTGCAAAAGAAACAATGGAAAAGTATAAAATTAACATTGATTATAAATTTGGCACAATGATTGAAGTACCTCGTGCTGCACTTACAGCTTATGAAATTGCAGAACATGCAGAGTTTTTTAGTTTTGGTACAAACGATCTAACTCAAATGACTTTTGCTTTTAGCAGAGATGATGCTGAAGCAACATTTTTATCAAAATATTTAGATGAAAAAATACTAACTGAAAATCCATTTGAAGTTTTAGATGAGTCAGGAGTTGGAAAACTTATGAAAATTGCTGTCCAAGAAGGCAAGAAAAGAAGGCCAGAATTAAAAATAGGAATCTGCGGCGAGCATGGAGGAGAACCTAAATCAATTTCATATGCACATAAAATCGGTCTTGATTATGTAAGTTGTTCCCCATTTCGTGTACCAATTGCAAGGTTAGCTGCTGCTCAAGCTTGTTTAAAAGTAAAAGAAAGAGATGTTTAATTCGCGAAATTACGATTTAATTTACCTCTTTCCCGTGAACCTTAAAAAAAATTTTAGAAATCAATAATTAAGAAAGTAATACTTTACCTTACCCTTTTTAAGATTGAAAAAATTTATTTGTAAGAATTAAGCCAAAATAAAACAGAAATTATTAAAGGAACATAACCAAATCAGAGATTTTTCCTGATTCACAAAAAAATTACTTTGTGGTATTAATATCAGTACTACTTAAAAACTTTTGAAAGGAGGTGGTTTTCATTCAGGGACATCGCGGTTATATATGCTGTCTGGTAGTTTGGGTCTAGCTAGACGACGTTTCATACGTGCTTCTATTACCGGGTCATCTTCAGAAGCCTTTGGAGCCCTGTCTAATTCTTCACGAAGCTTATCAGCCTTTGCTTGTGCCTCAGGAGTACTAAGTATTACAAAACATGCCCCTGTTTTTGGTATGTTTACTATTTCTACTGGCATGTTCCTTGCTCCTACCTCATAAAATGCCTTAACTATAACTCCATCCTTAATTGCAATACAGTAAAAGTCTCTGATTTGTTTAAAAAAGTTTATACAAGTTCAAAAATCTTAAAAATGTTCTATGGATAATAACTCGGTTAAAAGGAAAAATCACAAATAAATCATGATTGCATCAACACCACCAGTAAATCAAAAACACGATTATTATCCGCCTGTCTTTATAAGTCCAGTTATTAAAAGGGATAAAAAGAAATTAGAAAAGTTTTTAAAAGAAGAACTTAAAAACTTTTCATCAAGAGCAATATATAACGAAGACAAATTAATTTCTCTTTCTGATGTTTTTCCTGAACATTACAGAAATAATGATGGATTTTTAGAGGAAGCTGCTAAAGATATTTGTGTTCATCGAGATAAAGATGCTCGAATATTTCATGCAAAGCAATTAATTCAAAAAGGACTTGATGTAGGAGTTGAGCTTAATAAAAAAGAAGCTCTTTATGTTATAGACAAGGCATGTGAAAAAGTAGAAAAAACCATTGACTGGGCACACGCAAATAAAATATATGGAAATGAATCTGCTACTTATGCTATTGAAGCTTCTATCCTTAGTGGAGTGATTTCTGCCTTTGAACAGTTGGATTATTTTCCTCCTTCACTCATGATTGGTTTAAAAGCACTTCATGGTTACACCCAAGGCATGAGAGGAAAAAAGTTATATGGTCACATTTATGGAAGAGCTGACGATGATAAAGGTGTTTCTGTTTTTCAAAGAGATAATTATGAAAATGTTGCTGGGACTTGGGCTGAACTTTCTTGTACTTTTGAAACTAATATTAAACCTTATGTTTTACCTTTTCTCTCCTTCCTTGACTCAGATAAAATAGAAACAGCAACTTCTCTCCTTACTTTACCTACTAACTCCCTTTGGAGTTTAAGGTATCTTGCTCTTAGTGACCAAAGGCTTGGTAATTATTTATTTAAGTATGCTAAAAATATTCTTCCTGCAGTATTAGGGAAAGAAGAGAGTAAAGAAGCTATAGAAGAAATAATAAAATCAGAAGTTTTGTCAATAAATCATTTAAAAGGAAGAGTAAAAGGATTACTTAGATTAAAAGAAGGAGAAAAAGCATCAAGTAAGTTAGGCAAATTATTTCTTGGATTATTTTCAAGAGATATAAAGGTATTAGAAAACTCAGCAAGAATATTAAATGAAACAATTGCACCATTTATTGGAATTGCAGGATTTAGTTTTTTAGCAATTTTTATGCCATTAAGAGGAGTGACAGCATTTACCAAAGATGAATATGTAAGTGATTCATTAAAAAGAAAAATAAATTCACTTGCCCGTATAAGAGGATCATTTCAAAATGTTTTATACTCTCTTAGATTTAGTACAAAAGAATACGCTAGGAGTGTACAACTTAAAGACTATATAAGCAAACTAGATGAAGATGATCCAACTAAAAAAGAATTAGAGCCATTAGTAAATAACTTTTCTAATTTATCAAAAATAGGTTTAATTGGAAATGCAATAAATATATTTATGCCAGCTATAGAATTAATAGATGACAGCAGTCCATTAAAAAAAATACTAAAATCAGTTTTAAGTGAAACAGGATATGGTATTAGTCAATGGTTTTTCCCGAAAAGAAGAGAACTTAGAGGAAAATTATTTGAAGCAGCTAATTTAGATCTATATGAACCACCTGAAGAACCACCACCATCACCACCAAAATTAAAAATATATAGAGGTGATGTTTAGTTCTTTGCTACAGCTAACTTTTTTGTAACTTCAGATAAATTATTTCTAACTACAGCTAAGTCAGGATTTGTTTTACCAAGCAACTTTTCTAAAAGTACTAAAGCTTGTTTAAAAAGTAATTCTGACTCTTTATACTTTCCTCCTAAGTAATAAACTGCGGCTAAATCATTTAAGGATTTTGCATAAAGAGGATCTTGTTTCCCTTTTGCTTTTTCTGTAATTGTAACTAGCTCTTTAAAAAGTGGTTCTGCTTCTTTGTACTTCCCTTGAGCTTTATATAATTCAGCTAAGTTACTAACTGGAGTATATAAATTCTCATCACCAGCTTTAACTTTTTTCTGAATTATACCTAGAGATTCTTTATATAACGGTTCTGCCTCTTTATATTTTTTCTGAGTAAAATACAAGGTTGCAAGGTTGTTTAAAGAAATAGCATAATCTGGGTGCTCTTTTCCTAAAGTTTCTTCCCTAACCATTAATACTTTTTTGTAATTTTTTTCTGCATCATTAAACTTCCCTTGGAGTCTATATAGCTCAGCCAAGTTATTTAATGCTGTTGCTGTTCTTGGATCACTTGGACCAAATTCTTTCTCTGAGAAGGTAAATGCTTTTTTTGCCTCGCCTGATGCCCTAAAAAATTGTTTTTCATTATAAAGCTCAACTACTTTTTCATTTAACTTCTTCCACTTTGTTTCTTTATCAGCAATATCACTAGCTGAAATTGCTTGATTACATGCACATTGCATTAAGCTTCCTTTTCTTAAACAACCTGACAAACTAATTAATAAAAATATTGAAACTATTAGTAATAACTTTAAGTTATTCATTTTTTTCTCCTAGAATAAGATAGCATACTACTGACCTCAGAGCTCCGCGCTCTGAGCTATCAGCTCACTTATATCCTGTACCACAAGCGGCTCTCCACTTTTATCTAGCGTTCCTGCAGTCTCTAACATAATAGTACAAAATGGGCATGCACTTGCACAGGTTTTTGCACCAGAGTTTTTTATTTCATTTAACCGCATAACATTGATTTGTTTCCCAAGGGCCTCATACCAAAGCCCTGCACCTCCACCACCACAACATGTTCCTTGCTCACGTGAGTTTTTCATTTCAATATATTTTATACCTGGAATCTTATTTAAAATATTTCTTGGCGCGTCATATTGGCTATTGTGACGACCTAAATAACAAGAGTCATGATAAGTAAGTTCTTGGTTAATTTCTTTTGTCATTGTAAGTTTGCCTTCTTGAATCAAGCTCCATAAAAACTCAGTATGATGTAAAACTTCTACATCCTTTAAACCAAACTTTGGATATTCATTTTTAAAAGTATTAAAACAATGTGGACAATGAGTAACTATTTTTTTGACATTTATACTTTTAAATGTTTCAATATTTCCAATTGCAAGCTCTTGAAAAAGCCCTTCATCGCCAGCACGTCTAGCGGTGTCTCCAGTACATTTTTCTTTCTTTCCTAAGATTGCAAACTTTACATTTGCTTTTTTAAAAAGTTTAACCATTGTTTTTGCAATATTTTGATTTCTACTATCATATGCACCTGCGCAACCCACCCAATACAAATATTCAAAGCTAGGTGTATTTTCTACTTTTGGCACATCTAATCCTTCTGTCCACTTTTCACGATCTTCTACTGGCTGTCCCCAAGGATTAGATCTTGAACGGATATTTTTTAATGTATTAAGTAAATTATTAGGGGCTTTGTTTTCAGTAATTAATGTTCTTCTCATCTCAACAATTTTTGTAAGCTGATTTATTCCAACTGGACATACTTCAACACATGCATTACAAGTAGTGCATGACCAAAGGGTTTCTGGAGTAACTAAACCTGGAAGAGTAGAGCTAGAATTCCCTTTAAACTTATGCGAAAACAAAGGTCTTTTATACATAGCTTGCCTTAGATCTAGAATTACCCACTTTGGTGAAAGTGGTTTTTCTGAGTTTGTTGCAGGACAAATTTCATGACACTTACCACAAGCAGTACAAGCATCCAAGTCCATTAGATCCTTCCAGCTAAAATCCTCAAGCTTTGATACTCCTTGTGCAAAATCTTCAGGAGGGTTGTCCATTGCCATAAGTTCAACTAAATTAAAAGGAGTACTTAAAGCACCACTTGATTTTAAATCACTAAAAAATAAATTTACTGGGCTAACAAAAATATGAGCAAACTTTGTATATGGAATAAGTGCTATAAAAGAAAATGTTTGTAAAGAATGCAGCCACCATAAAATAAGATGCAGGTTTTTTTGTGCCTCATAAGATAATCCTTGAAACAAAGTTCCAATCATCATTCCAACAGATGTATATGTTTCAATTTGATTTGTAGCTGATTGTCTAAGTCCTTCAATTAAAAAACCAACAATTATAAATAAAGCAAGGTAAACAAGCTGTAACCAATCATTTTGATAATTATCTAATCTTTCGGGTTTTTGAATGTATCTAATATATGCAAAAAATAAAATCCCAAGAAGCATGAAAACACCAGATAAATCCATAAGAAGTGAATAAACTTTATAAAATGTCCCTTCAAAAAAATAAATTGGCAAGTGCTCTTGAACGGTTAAAATATCAGTGCCTATCCAGAGAACAAAAAAACCATAAAAAACAAGTACATGCGCAAAAATTACCGGGCCTCTCCAGCCTTTATAGAGAAAACTACTACAAAACATTTTTATAAACCGTTTAGGCAGATTGTTAAAGTTACTTACTGGTCTTCCACGTGACCAGTTTTTAATTTTTAAATAAAAACCATAAATAAAAAATAAAACTGAAATTAAAAATAAGCTATAAAAGATTTCTTTGTAGTGTGGGAAGTCATGAATATTCCACCAGAGGCCTCGTGTTTCCATAACATGGCTATTTTAGCAGTGGTAAGTGATAAGTGGTAAGAATAAATATCAGGACTTGTATTAGCTTTAATCTGAAGTTAAGTTTGATTTTTAAAATACTCTTCAATAGCACTTTTAGTAATTTTGCTCTTAATTGTTTCTTTAAGTAATTTTTTAAAATACTTCACATCTACTTCTTCTAAATCTATTTCAGGGAGTAAAGAAAACCTTTTCCCTTTACAAGTAGAAATGTATAAAGCGTCAAGAAGTGCTTTCTCAGCATTAGCAATTAAATAATTAGATTTACTATGACTCCATTCAATGCCTTTATTCATCATGAGTGGTGTTAAATGAAAAAACTCAAAATGGCCTATAGGACTTATTAATTTTCTTGTATGTCCAGTAGTTGCTACCTGGAATTTTGCTGGTATTTGGGAAATAACACCATGGTAATGTAGTGCGGTTAAAAATGAAACATACCCTTGTTCCCTGCCAAGTAAGTAAGGTACTGCTCCTAGCGGGTTGTAATAAGGATGATTAATATTAGCCCAGACGCCACGCGTAACTTTTTCTATTACGTGTTTAGCATAAAGTCTATGGAGTTGTTTTGATGCAGCTGATATTTCTAAATCATTACAGCAAGCATAATTACTAGTAGTAAAAAAGATCTCTTGATTTAAAAATTTAAGATTCATATTGTAAGTAATCCTGCTACTTTATTTTGCATTTCAGTCCAATTTTCATAAGAAGAATATTTTGCATATTCTGCTGCATCTAAAAATTCTAAAACTTGTTCTTTAAACTCTTTGTAATTAAGTGATAGGACTGCTTCTTTTGCTTTAAGAACTAAATTAGGATCTAATTTATTTACATCTAGCTCTTTAGCATGACCACCAAGAGTTAGAATAAAGACATCAAAAACATCTCTGCTTTGGGTTTGTGACCTTCCATATAATGCTTCGATTTTTTGTATTATTGCAGTTTTGCCAGTGTAGTGCTGACATAAAAAAGAAAGGCGATTGTACTTGTTTGAGATTTCAGTATTTATCCTGTCAAACTTATATGTGTACAAATCATGTGTTTTTTTTCTTCTTGAAAATTCAATCTTCGTTGGCAGTGATTCTCCTGAACTTGTTATGATTTTTAGCTTAAATCTTTGAGTGGTTTCTGTGTGTTTAGCTTTAGCTGGATCATTAATAATTAAACCTTCTATTCCAAATGTTTGCAATCTTCTTCTAAAGCTATTTTCATTTAATATTTTATAACCATTTTTTTTTAAAGTAGAAACACTGCTAGCTAAGACATCAATATCCATATCTTCTGAATAACGAGGGTTATTAAAGAAAAATCTTAGATTTACCCCACCTTTAAGAATGTAAATTTTTGGATCAGAAATTAAAAGCAAATGTTCTAAAAAACAAAAATGAAAAACTTCTCTAAAAAAAATATTTCTCTTCATAGATCTAATAAGTATTTGAATTGCCATTTTTGTCAATTCAAATACTTATTAGAATTATACCCAAATTTAAAAAACTATGTTACTATTTCCCCTTAAACACTTCACACTTTGCAACAGCTCTATCATCTTCAAAAACAACATCTGGCCTTAAATTAAAAATACATCTTACTCCAGGTTCATATGGTTTTTGTGGTGCAAAGAACTCACACTTACTACAAAGATCATAACGTACAGTAGTAGTAGCTTTCTTATGCCACGAATCTTCTGGATCAGACATTAATCTTTCCTACTAATGCCTTTAAGCCAAGCAAATAACTATCTTTCCCAAAGCCAGTAATCTGCCCAACACAAGCAGGAGCAGTAAGTGATTTTTGCCTGAACTCTTCTCTTGAATAAATATTTGAAAGATGCACTTCAACTGTTGGCAGTTTTGTAGCTAAAATTGCATCTCGAATTGCAACGCTTGTATGTGTGTAAGCTGCTGGGTTTATAAGGGTTCCACTTGTGCCATTCTTAGATGCACTTTGAATAAAGTTTACAAGTTCTCCTTCTATATTTGATTGTTTTATTTCAAGAGAAACTTTTAATTCTTTAGCAAGATCTTTTAACTCATTATTTATTTTTTCTAAACTAACTTTGCCATAAATACTTTTTTCCCTTTTACCAAGCATATTTAGGTTAGGACCATGGAGGATAAGAATCTTTTTTTTCTTTTTACTGGACATACAAACATTATAAAAGAAATGTCATGTGTATGAGTAAGTTTAAGCTATAATCTTCTACATGACAACAGCCATTATTATTCCAGCACGTTTTGGAAGTACTCGTTTCCCTGGAAAGCCACTTGTAAAAATTGCAGGGAAACCAATGATTGAATGGGTAATAAATGCTGCATGTGGTTCAAAACTTGCAAATAAAATAATTGTTGCAACAGATGACAAAAGAATTGTTGATTTTGTTGACAAGCACTCAGCACTTAAGATAGACGTTTGTCTAACCTCTAAAGATCACAAATGCGGCACAGATAGAATTAGTGAAGTTGCAGAAAAATATCCAGAAATAAAATATGTGGTTAATTTACAAGGCGATGAACCACTAATGCCAAGTGAATATATAGATAAAGTTATAGAAGTTCTAACCTCAGGATTCGAAATGTCCACCCTTGTAACCCCGATTACAAATCTAGATGACTTAACTAATCCAAGTATTGTTAAAGTAGTCATGGACAAAAATAATTTTGCACTTTATTTTTCAAGATCACCAATTCCCTATAAAAACCTCGAAACCTCGAAACCTCGAAACCTCGAAACCAATTCCTATTTCCGCCACATTGGCATCTATGCTTACACAAGAGAAACATTACTTAAGTTTAGTAACTTACCTCCATCCAAACTCGAAGAGCTAGAGCAACTGGAACAACTCCGTGCTCTCGAAAATGGCATTAAGATTAAGCTTGAGGTAGTACCGAAATCTTATCCAGCAGTAGATAGACCAGAAGATATAAAAGCAATTGAGGATATTTTTATGCTATCTTATTCAAAGGGGGTAATTTAAAATGTCATCGATGCTAAAAAATGTTTCAAACGAAGAAAAACTAAAAGCAGTAAAAGATATTGTTGTAGCTTACATAAATAGTTCTGTAAGAAAAAAAGGTGATGATGCTGAACCTACAATGAAACTTGAGCAAGTATGTGAACTTATTAAAAAAGTATTCCAAACAATGGAAGAGATTCTACCTATTGTAGAAACTAAAGTAGGATTACACTAAGTGATCACCTCATTGGGCTGTATCTTAATAATTGTCTGACCATTTATTCCATTGATTTTGTAATTCTTAGGTTTATCATTATTTTGTTTAAGCAGTTCTGTCTTTAGCTTATTTACTCTCTTATAAAGCCTTAGGGAAATATCTTTTGCTGTACTTAACTCTTCTCTTAGATGATTTGCTTTTGTTTCTAATTCCGGGATTTCATCTGTTTTTCGTTGAAGCATTACAATTTTTTCATGTGATCTTTCAAGAGACTCAGTCTTGTCTTGCAGATCTTTCTCCAGGTTTGAAGAGTTACTTTGAAGTTCTTTAAGTCTGTCATTTAATACATTTAAATCATTTTCCAACTGGTTTTTTACTAGAATAATGTTTTCATAATCTGATTGTAGTTTTTGTATCAACAAAACTTTTTCGTTTTGGTTCTTACTTGTCTTATTATTCAAATCAATTACCTGATTAAGATTTGATATTACCTCGTCAACTTTTTTTATTACACCCTCACGATTCTTTACCTTACCCATGAATAACTTGCTTAAAAAGCCACCTTCATGGGATTTGTTTACAATGTCTTGTACCTCTTTTAGCTCCTCAACCACATTTTGAACTAATTTGTTTTGATCATGGAACTCACTTTGAATAGATAGATTTGTATCTGTCCCTTTTTTATGAGTATTATAAATTGACTGGTATAAGCTTACTAATTCTTTTAGTTTCTCTTCACTAACATTTTTAGGAAAGTATTTTTCAACAAATCTTTCACATAGTCTTTGCAAACTCTTCCCAACCTTTTCTGAGATAATAGGGAATTTCTCTTTTATAGAATTTTGGAGTAACACCGGCAATGCTTGTGCTGTATTTATCCCCTCTAATGAAGGGCCAGCTAGAATCATTCTTATAAGCCACTGAGCTTGAATGTTTATATCTAAATCAGTTTGAATTGCTTGTTCTTTTTCAAATCTTTTAAACTTAGCAAGATTTTTACCTTCAACCATAAGTAATGATTGCAAGTGTCTAATTAAATCTTTTGAGACTTTTGACTGCTTATTTTGTAACCTAATTTGATTAAACTCAACAATAGTAGTCTCTTTTTGTTTTGTTGGCAATAAAAATAAAATCTGAGATTCTAATGTCCAAAGATATTCCAGGATCTCTTTTAAAATATCTTCCTGTGTTGCCCTGTGCCAGTTTTTATTTGGCGAGATACTATAAATAACCTGAAGGATTTCCTCCTGTAGAATTTCTTTCCCTCTGCTTTTTAAGCTAAGAGCAAGTTCCTCAACTGCTAAAGTAGGTGACTCGCAAATTACTTTTAACACATTTTTTTGTGCATCTTTTGTAATGGGTTGTATTTCTTGTGTCAACAAACTATACTCCTGGCTCTTGTTCATCTTTCTTTTCTACTGTGATGCTGCTGCTTGCATCAGTGTTTACTACTTCTTCTATTATGTTACTTTGTTTTTCTTCAACACTAGCATCTTGCAGGCTTTGTTCTACTTCCTGACTCTCTAATTCTGTGGTGCTTTGACCCACATCTTTTAGTGAAAGCCCTATTTTCCTTTGTTCAGGATCAACTTTTATTAGTCTTGCAGTAATAAATGAGTTTACTTTAGGTCTTTGAACATTTTCTGGGATCTCAGAATTATGCAATAAAGCTTCAACACCAGGTTTAAGCTCAATAAATAATCCAAATGAAGCTTCACTTATAACTTTCCCGCTGGCCAGGGTATCAATTCCCAGCGTGCTCTCAACTTGTTCCCAAGGATCTCCTAAAATTTGTTTAATGCTTAATGCCACTCTTTTATTTTCTTTATCAATCCTAAAAATCCTTGCTTGAACTACTTGTCCAACTTTTACTACTTCTTTTGGATGACGAAATCTCCCCCAGCTGATTTCTGAAGCAGGGATTAAACCATCAAGTCCTCCAAGATCTATAAAAATCCCAAAGTCTGCAATTCGTAAAATCGGAGCTTCGATAATATCTCCTTCATTTAATTTTTTAATTGTTACTTCTGCTTTCTTTTGTCTGTCTAGCTCAATGGCTTTTCTGTGATTTAAAATAATTTTTCTTTCCTTGTAATCCAGCTCCTCAATTAAAACTTCTATTTCTTGGTTAACCCAGTTTTCCTGACTTATACCAGGAAGTCTTATGTATCTGCCTGGTAAAAATGCTCTTACTCCATCAATATATACTTCAGCTCCACCTTTTATTACTTTTGAGATGGTAATTTTAATTGGTTTGTTTTCATCTTTTAATTTTTGAAGATTTTCACAAACAGTTTTTTCTCTTAGTGCTTTTTGCGAAACTAAAAACTGATCGCTTTTATCCGGTCCAGAGATAACTAAAACCTTAAAAGGTTCACTTTGGTGAAGTTCAATTTCTGCACCATTAACAACATGGCTATTGGGTATAAAACCTTCCCACTCTTCATTAACATCAACAATATATCCTTCCTTTGTTTTTAAAAGCAACTTACAATTTACTTCAGTTTCTAAGAAAGGTTTATTTTGATACTTATTTTTTAGTTCTTCAAATGTTACTTGTGGCATTGTTCCCTTTTAAATTAGTCGTCTTATTAAATTATATTTTATTCTTTATTACTAAAAAATATTTTACTAGCATACACCAAAGCAATGCCTACTGCCAGATAGATTATTCCTAAAATTGGTCTATCAAAGCTGCTATGACGCAGCAAAGAACCTAAAATCATCATCATACTAATTAAAATAAAACCTTTTATACCTAATATTTTCACACAACCTGTGAACATGTCACTTTTATCAAATTGAATGACTTCAGATCTTTTATAATACTTAAGAGCTACTTTCCGAAGTAAAAATTCCCCCTTCAACAGCCCTATTGAAAGAGCAATTGCAAGAAATATAATAAATTTAGGCCCAAAGTTTAAATGTAACAACCACCTTACACCAGCAATTGACAATCCTAAACCTACAAGAAACCAAATTAACCCGACTAATATTAAGCTTGTTTTCTTTATATCTATTTCTTGATTCACTTTGTCAGCATCCTATAAAACACATCTACTTATTATCACGCATATGCATCTTTACAACAAGTTCAAGAGTAGTAATGATAAAGATAAATTTCTTTTAATGTTGCTTGTTAAGTTCTACCAATTTAGTGATTTAGCCTGAATTATCGTGAAGATTAATTTTTTTTTATCTGATTTACGAGTTTATAGTATTCAAAATTCTATCTAAACCAGATATTATTGAGTTAAATACACTCATGCGATCACAACCTAAAAAAGACATAGCCACAACAAAAGCACTGGATCATGCTTTAATAGACTCTCTTTACAAAGACCTAACTAAAGAACTAAATGAGTTAATTAAAGAATTAAATAACTCCTGTAAGATTGGTGCATTTGGAGCAATGGCTACTTTATCAAGTAAAATTTCAGAAATTGCAGCTGACTTAAAAAAACTCCAGCACTTACCAAACATGCTTACAAATCCTTTCGTAATGGCTGATCCAAGAAATATCCTGGATGAGATAAGTAAGAAGTATTCTAGAAAAAGACCAAAGACTAAAGACCAAAGACAATAGACTATAGACTATAGACCTTCTTGTAGCCTATGGTCTGTGGTCTATGGTCTATGGTCTATTTAATCTGTGATATCACAGTAAATATTGGCAAGTACATCCCAACTACAATTGCACCAACAAGGCCACCAAGTGTAACTATCATAAGTGGTTCAAGAAGCGAGGTTAGTGCTTCAACTGCAGTGCTTACTTCAACATCATAAAAGTCAGCAACTTTTTCTAACATATTTTCAAGTTGTCCTGTCTCTTCACCAATTGCAACCATTTGAGTAACCATTGGCGGGAATATTTTACTTTCACTCATTGGACCATTAATAGTCCCACCTTCCTGAACTCTTTGTTGTACTGCTTCAATTGCTTTTGCAAGTACTGCATTGTCAGCAGAATCTTTAACCACATCCAATGCAGTAACTATTGGAACACCACTTTTTGTCAAGGTTCCAAATGTCCTGGTAAACCTTGCTACTGCAACCTTCTTTAAAATATCACCCATAACAGGGGTTCCTAAAAGAGCAAGGTCAATTGTAAATTTCCCTTCTGTTGTACCATACCACTTTTTTAAACCCCATACAGAACCTGCAATTATTGCAATTACAGCTAACATATACCATGATCTTAAAAATTCACTTATTGTAATCAAGAATCTTGTGTAAGCCGGGAGCTCACTACCAAGCGATGTAAAAAGCCCAGAAAAAGTTGGAAGCACCAAAGTCAACATTGCATAAAAAACACCAACTGCAATTAACATAACAACAATAGGATAAGTCATGGCTGACTTAACTTGCTGAGTAAGTCTGCTCCTTTCTTCCATAAATAAAGCTAAACGATTTAATACCTGATCTAAAACACCACCTGCTTCGCCTGCTTTTACCATTGAGATATACAAACGATCAAAAATTTTAGAATGCTTTTCTAATGCATCTGAAAGAGTACTACCTTGTTCAATATCATATCTTACTTGCTCTAATACTTTTTTTAGTCTTGGATTTTGAGTCTGGTCAGTCATAACAGTAAGAGCTCTAAGCATTGCAACGCCAGCTTCAACCATTGAAGCAAATTGTCTGGAAAAAATGACCATATCTTTTAAAGAAATTGGCTGATACTTGGTTAAAAACTCTTTCAAGAAATCTTTTTCTTTTATACTTTCTTTCTTTACTGGTTCTTGTTCTTTCACAGCTTCCACATTAGCAAACGGCAATTCACTTGCTTCTTTTGTTTCTTCTTTATCAATTTGTTTAATATCAAGGACCCACAAGCCTTCTTGTTTTAATGTTGCTCTAGCATTATCAACACTACTAGCTAAAATTGAAGATTCTTTTAGTTCACCTTTATTATTTCGTGCTTTATAAGTAAATGTTGACATAAGAAAAAATTGAGAATTGATAGTTAAGGATTTTGTTCCTTCTTAATTATAGTCTTTACTGTAACCAGAGGTTACAAAAACATAAAGATTTAGGATTTCCTGGATTGAAATTTACAAACAACCAAAAATATATTTCAAGTGTACTTAAAATATTTGGCGTTGCATGTTTTACTCCGTTTGGACAATTCGTCCTAAACATCAGAGAAGAATTTGTACATCTCTCATTTAAAACTTTTATATACCTGGGGTTTACTCTTCTACTAGCTTACTTTGGTATGATACTTATATTAAAAGGTTCTGAACATCTAATCGAAAGGACAGAAAGAAAATGGATATCCAATTAGTGTTAATAATTGTGGTACTGTGCGTAGCTTTATCTATACCAATAATCTTATTAAACACCTTAGGTAAAAGAGGGAACAAATCTTAAATTAATTAATTTAAAATGAAATATAAATGGCTTATAAAAGAACACAGAGAAATTACAAAAGAGTTTCTAATTGAAAAGTTACTCTCAAATAGAGGAATAAATTCACAAGAAAAAGCAAAAGCTTATTTAGATCCAAAGTTTTATAAAGAATCACTATCTGAAGAAATTCCAGATTTAATAAAAGCAAAAGACAGAATTGTAGAAGCTATAAACAAAAAAGAAAAAATTACAATCTTTGGTGACTATGACGTGGACGGTGTTACTGCTACATCTTGTCTTTTAATTACACTTAAAGAATTTACAAACAATGTGGATTTTTATATGCCAAACAGACTAACAGAAGGATATGGATTAAATTTAGATGCTGTAAAAAAAATTGCTGAGACGAATGGCCATTCATCCCTACTAGTCACATGTGATTGTGGAATTACAAACCATAAAGAAATCGAATTTGCAAATTCTCTAGGATTAGATGTAATTGTTACTGATCATCATTCACTGCCAGAAATTCTTCCGTCTGCTTATGCAGTTTTAAATCCAAAACTCCTGCCACAAGATCACAAGCTCCACTGGTTACCAGGAGTTGGAGTAGCTTATAAGCTTGCACAAGTTATCTTAGAAGAACGAAACGGCGATGGGGCGAAAGGGCGAATCGGCGAAGAAGAGCTACTTGATCTTGTTTGTCTTGGTATGATAGCTGATCTTGCTCCACTTGTAGATGAGAATAGATACTTAGTTCAAATCGGGCTCCCTAAATTAGCAAGCACAAAAAAAGTTGGATTGCAAGAGTTACTTAAGATATGTGGATTCATGAATAAACGCGGTCAGGGTGTGGTAAACCACGCCCCTACAACTGATCATATTGGTTTTGGAATTGCACCAAGAATAAATGCAATAGGAAGACTTGCTGATGCAAGTCTTGCAGTAAAACTTTTAACTACTAACAACTCTCTTGAAGCAGCTAGAATTGCTTTTGAACTTGATACTCAAAACAAACAAAGACAGTCTCTTTGTGAAGAGACATTAAAAGAAGCAATGGAAATGATTAGCAATCAGCAATCAGCAGTCAGCACTCAGCTCGATAAGTGTATTGTACTAGCTAAAGAAAGCTGGCACCATGGTGTAATTGGAATTGTTGCTTCAAGGATAGTTGAAAAATATAATTTACCAACAATTTTAATTGCAATAGATAAAGACCAAAACATTGCACGTGGTTCTGGAAGAAGTACAGAACATTTAAATATTATTGAAGCTATTACTTCTTGCTCTACTCATCTTGAAAAGTTTGGTGGCCATAAACTAGCTTGTGGCTTAAGTATAAAACCTGAAAATATAAATAATTTTATCTTTGATTTTAAAAACCATGTAAATAATTTGCTCTTTGACTCAAATATGGAACCAATACTAAAAATTGACTTTGAACTTCCACTTATAAATTTAAACTTAAAGCTAATGAGTGAAATATACAAACTGTCTCCTTTTGGGTTAGGTAATCCTATCCCTGTTTTTGTAAGTGAAGAAGTTGAGATTGTAAACATTAGAAATATTGGTAAGAACGGGCAGCATTTGAAACTAACAATCGAACCGGCGAATCGGCGAATCGGGGATGGGGCAAATAAATACATTAGTAGACTTGAAGCCTTAATTTGGAATCACAACAATAAGGCTGACTTTAATATTGGAGACAAGGTAAAACTTGCTTACACTCCAAAGTTAAATTTTTATAACAGTGAGATCTTTATCCAACTTGAAGTAAAGGACTGGTATGTTATGGAAAAAAGTAAAGAAAAAGAGATGCAGGCAGAAGCCCTAGTATAATGAAACGCGAGGTATAAATTATGCCAGCAAAAGAAATTGATAAAAAATTGCCAGAATTAATTAAGTCAAAAATTAGAGATATTGAAGACTTCCCAAGAGAAGGTATTGTATTTAAAGATATTACTACTGTACTTAAAGATCCTGAAGCATTTAAGCATTCAATTGATCTTTTATCAAAATATTTTGAAAAACAAAAAATAGATTACATTGCAGGAATTGAAGCAAGAGGATTTATTTTTGGCAGTGCACTTGCTTATAAAATGGAGAAGGGATTTATACCAATTAGAAAACCTGGGAAACTTCCTTCAAAAACTGAGAGAGTATCATATGATCTTGAATACGGAAAAGACAGTCTTGAAATTCATGTGGACGCAATAGAGCCCGGGAAGAGGGTTTTAATTGTAGATGATCTTTTAGCAACTGGCGGTACAGCAGAAGCTGCAGTAAAACTAGTTAAAAAAATCAGCGGAATTATAGTAGGGATAGCATTTGTAGTAGAATTAGGATTTTTAAGCGGTAGAAAGAAATTGCCAGAGGACTGCAAGATAACGACTTTAATTAGTTTCTAACAAAATAGTGAAACTCCTAAGTGAAGGTTTTAATTAAGATTAAATTTATTTAATCTTTAACCTTATAACAATTCAAACCAGATACCTTTGTACTATTTAGAAAGTACTAATATTCTTTATTAATATTTATGACTGACTCGATAAGACAAGCAGGAACTCAATCTCAGCCCTTATTAGGGCAGGCGGCCCAGCAAGCATCTGTTCAGTCTATAGAAATTGAAAAACTTCAAGAGAAACTTAAAGAAAGAATTAAATATTTAGGTGAAAGAGTAAATGGAGCAAACAGGAACTTACAAAACACACAAAAAGAATGTAACAACTGTGGCTTTTGGGCAAAAGTATCTGGTTTAACTTCTACATTAAAAAAGCAATTAGAAAATGACAGAAGAACCAGAGAGCAACTTACTGAGCAAAGAAATAAACTTCTAGAAACTCAAAGACAAGTTACAGAGCTAGTAAAGCAAGGTAACTTTAGCCAAGCAAAAGCTCTAATAGAAAATAAACAACAAGAATCCAGACAACAAACAATACAAGTAGGAAAACAAGCAATCCAGAATTTACAAGAAGCTAACAAAGGTATTGAAAGTGCTGATAAGTTTCTTTCAAGAACAGAGACAGCTTTAAAAGTAACTAGAAATACAGCAATAATCGTAGGAGCAACAGTAGCAACAGGTGGAGCAGCAGGAGCTATTGCAGCAGCTGGTTATGGAACTGCAGCAGTAGCAGCAGGAGCAATTGCAGCTGGAACAACAGCAGGAACTACTATTGGTGCAGTAAGTAACGCTGGAGAAGCAACACTTCATGTTGCTTATGGAAATAAAACTATTGGACAAGCTGCTTCAGATGCAGCAGGTCAGACAATGCAGGATGCAAAGAGTTCACTTGTTGCTTCAGTAGGTACTGTTACTGGAATGGGAGCAGGCAACGTAGTAGGAGGCGTTGCTGGAAAGGCTTTGTCAAGCGGTGCTACAAAACTAGTTCAAGGCAGCACTGCTGGTTTAACTAATGCTGCTGTGTCTACTACTGTCAACACAAAAGAAACAATAGAAGCTAGGATAAAAGCTGAACAAGAATTTAATTCCCTTTATAGTGAACAGACAAAAAACATGTCTCAAGAAAAAATTGATGAGCTAAGACAAAATTTTTTACAACAAAGAGGACTAACAACAGAACAAATAATAGGACATGGAGCAGTTAATCTAGGAGTAGGACTTGTTTCAGGTGGGCAAGGAGCGACAGCTAGTGCCATGAGAGCGGCTACAAAAAGTATAGTTAAAAAAGCAGGAATAACAGCAGCTGAAGCAACAACCTTAGCAGCAACTGGTATTGGTGCAGCATATGCAAGAGACGGTAAAGTAAGCTTTGAAGCAGCAGCACAAGAAATTTCAGGTGCAGCAATAGGAAGTACAGTTGGAAGTGTATCCACTACTCAAAGAAATAATAAGGCACCTCTGTCTACTCAACAGCCATCTCAATCTGCTACTTCTAAACAAACTACTACAATTCCACACGAACAACTACCTCAGGCAATTAGAGAAAGTAATGCATTTAAATATGCAAATGGAAACACTCGTGCTGATCATACTAATACCAATAAAACTCAAAGAAGTGTGGTGGTTGAAGTGGATAACAACTTACCAGGCAGTTCAAGACCACAAGCAGAAGTAGTAGTAGATCCAAAAACTAGAAACAGAACTACAAAAATAAGACTTGATCAAGAAACATACCAAAGACTGCAAAGTGGGGATGAAAAAGCACTTCAAAGTTTTCAACATGAATTAAGACATGCAAATAGAAGTAGTCCTGTAGATGTCCATGTAAGAGATGGTAGTGGGAACACAACTAGAACAAGAAGTGCAAGAGAATATGTGGCTTTAAGAGCTCTTGAAGAATTTCAAGTAAGAGCCGGAAGAGGAACAGGACAAAGTCCTAACAATCCCAGTGTACAACATACAAGAGAAATGCAAAGACTAATAAGTGAAGGAGATCACATTGGTGCAATAAGATATGCAAGACAAAATGGAATTACTCCAAGTGACTTAAGAAACTATGGTAGTAACTATGCTACTAATAAAATAAATCCTAATCAGATCGTACAAAGAGGAAATAGTAGTACTGAAGAAGAACTTAATACAGGCAAATTAAGTGACTTAGCTAATGAAATAGAAAACGCGTTAGCTGATCAACTACTAAAAGACGGAGAAAATTTTTTGAATCTTCTAAGCAGACTTAAAGATCGTGGCAAGGCATTGTCATCTGTTGAAGCTTTTAGGGAAGCTGCGATTAAGGAAAATCTTGATCCATTTACTGCAAGAGAAAGATTAATCAAATTCTTGGAATCAAATTCAAGGCAAGACATGGCTAAACAGCTTGATGAATCTCTAAGTTCTTTGCACGCCATCCGCATAGGTAAAAATGGAGAAGTGCGTAAAGCTGGTCTAACTACAAAAGATGTAATAGCAGTTATTGATGACCAACTAGCACCAATATCTGCATTTGAAATTAAAAAAATGATAGATTCATATCCTCCTGAAATGCGAGGGCCAGCACTTAATGCATTAAAAAGACTAACTCAATTTGCGAATATTGAAAGTCTGGATTCTTTGAATAACAAACTTTTAAGAATGGTTCAAGACAGCTTCGAAATTTATACTGATAGGCATCCTTCATTAGCTACTAACCTTTTATACTACAGAAAGAAAGGTACTTTTAGCAATGAGTTACCAATTACAAAATTAGAAAATTTAGAAAGTTGGGGTTTGCCTCGTAACGGTAAAAAACCAGCACTCTTAATAGATGAACCTACTCTAAAACGTCTTGAGAATGACCCAGAGTTTGCACAATTTTTACAAAAGCAAGGTGTTTTACTAATTATTCCAGAAGGATGGTTCTCTGGAATAAACCCCTTCAATCAACATGAAAATATTAAGGGTAAGTTAGACAAGGTTTTAAAAAGAGCAGAGGAAATTCATCTTCAAAATGCAGTAGATATGGATAGAGCAATAGCTCAAGCTATTAATGAACCGGTACGCCAAAGATTACAAAAGCTAGGATTTAATGTAGATAAAGTTCAAACTTTAAGACAAGATTTAGACTTTAAAGCTTCTAATCCCGACGAAATAGCTTCCCGACTTTCTCCAAAAAGAATGACTGAAACAGAATTAGATAAACTCCTCTTAAAAATAATTCCGGAAGGGCATAGGAATTTTAAACCATATGTTCTTGAACTATTAGCCCATGATGCAAATATTTTTAGTACAAGAAGATTATCGTTAGCAGCAAAAGAACAACATTCTAAAGTACTTGAAATTGCAAAAGAAAAATCAGTTGACCCAAAAGATATTTTATATTTTATTCCTGAAACAAACAAAAGCTTTGGTTTAGCTACTATGCAATATTGTATTGTAAACAATATAAATCCTAAACAAGTGATTACTAGAGTAGAACAAATGCGTAATGCCAAGGGTAAGCCTAAAATGGTTGTTGTTTTAGATGATAATTCACTAAGTGGTACTACTCTAGCAACTGTATATAATGGATTACGAAACGTGAGCAAAGTTAACTGTCCTATAGTAATATCTCCAACAATAGCAACTACAGAATCACAAAGGAGATTTAATGACTTTAGTAAAGATACAAATCTATACTTTATACCCCACCAAGTTGTAGTACCATTTAGAGAATCAGCTTATTACAAATCATTAAACCAAAATCAACAAAGAATGTTTGATAGCTTAATGGGGGGTGAAAAAAGTTTTGGCTTTGGATTAAATGGGTATGGAAAAACTGCTTCAAATATAGCACTACCTCATATGGCACCAAATAACAATAATGCTTTCTTTAATAAGGTTATTGCACCTTTCCTTGTAGTTAATCCAGAAGCAGTTAAAAAAGATTCAACCTGGAAAGCACCATGGTCACGGAAAGCAAAATAAAGTTAGAATAATTAAGGGAGAAATTAAATGAAACTTGACGGTACAGAAAGAAAAGTAGTAAGAGAACTTCAAGCCAATACAAGGCATGTTGGAGAAGTTGCTTCTGATGAAACTAATACTTCTCTTGCAGAACTAAAAAAATTAATTCTACAATTAAAACAAGCATCAAGCATTGATAAAGCTGTTCAACTTCTACAAACTACACCAGACATTAAAGAGTTAACTGCTTTGCTTTACTCCTATAAGGGATACTTTTTGCTTGTTGGTTTAAAAATGCATACTGATGAAGTAGTTGAAAAATTAAAGTACGTTAATGATTTAGAGATCAATTCAGCACCAAGATTAATTGAATATGTAGAACTTAATGATTTTGAGAGTGTAATCATTACTAACTTTCAAAATTGTGAGGCAATACCAATACCATTTGAAGAACACTTCAAGGATAAAGCCCAATTACCACATGATATAAAAGAACAATTTTTAAGTGATATGGAAGCTTTAGTTACTAACAATGTAAT
This sequence comes from Candidatus Melainabacteria bacterium, assembly GCA_016193285.1. Lineage (NCBI taxonomy): Bacteria > Bacillati > Candidatus Melainabacteria > Candidatus Melainabacteria bacterium. The sequence goes on along the minus strand of JACPSL010000011.1, from coordinate 48,772 downwards.
ACATCCTTGTGCTTTATCAGGTCCATCAAGCTGGTTGGTAAATCCTCAGACAGGGCAAATTTTGCTCTGGGAGTGGGGTAGACTAGAAGAGCTTCAAGACAGTAAAAAAGATGAAACGCTACAAACAATTAAAGAATTCTTAAGATTAGACTAATTTGGTTTTTTGTAGGAAATTAGGTTCAATCCATAGGTACAGAATTTAAGTTAGTATATTAAATTAATATAAAGCTTTTAGGACTGGAAATTATTTGATCCTATCATATTAAGAATGGTTATCTTAGTATCTGATGCTTTAAACCCATCTAAAGGATTATATTTCCATAGTAGCTACAGTCATGGTGCAGACAGTGATTTTTCTAGTGAGTGGAGAGTGGCTAAATGGAGAGTAGGATTCTTGGGACGCTTTAGAGATTACAGATATAGGCAGTATGATGAAAAGTATGGAAAAGGTAATTGGCAAATAGCATGGCAACTTGGTAGAAAAATAGTACCTTTCGAAACTGCTGCTTTCGTTTATGGGGAAGCTTATTATAAGTATATGTTAGTTCATCCTGAAATTGTTAATTATCTAACAACTAATGCTCGTGATGTCTATGATAATAGTAAAAGCAATGTCGATTCTGGTACAGATTACAAAATACAAGAGTCAAATTCTAATCATCTTCAAGATATTTCAATAAGAAGAGCTATAGCAAGAATGGGGTTGACGTTTAAAGGAGAGAAATTAATTCAAGTAAGAGGTAAGTCAAAAGACCAGGTAGGTAAATCTCTTCAGCCGGGAAAAACACCTTTTCATAAACCAGAACTAATTGCTCAACACATAGATGGTTGGTGGGAAAAAGATAGCATTGAAGATTTCTATCAAGGCAACAAAATTCTCATAGCTAAATTATAGTTTAAAACCTAATCAAAAAAAATAAATCAGGTCTAACCCTTTTGTTTTCTTAAAAAATATTTGTCCAGTTAAAAATTGCAAACTACCTTTCCTCTTTTCTGATTCTCTGGAATTGCCGCGAGGCAGAATTGAACTGCCCACACAAGGATTTTCAGTCCTCTGCTCTACCAACTGAGCTATCGCGGCAGAAGATTACACATCAAACAAAAATACTTATATCATATATTTAGATATAAAGGTGTCCTAATGTAACCATCATCGCCAAAGTCTAGAATATAAGATTTATACTTACCCACACGATGCTCAACTAGCCCTACCATGGGGTTAAATTTTTCTTTTGGGCCACCTTTATCTTCAACTACATAAACTAGGTATTGGTTCTCAACTTTTCCCTTACTTAGATTCTGCGGGTATCTAGTGACTACAATAAATGTTGCAACATCATTATCTCCAAGATCTGTATCCCTATACCCTGCAACTTCCCCTATATACAAAGGTGTGCCTTTTGGAGCATTAAGATTATATTCAAAACAAATTTTTGTCGGCTTCTCTCCAGTACTTGAAGGCTTGAATATCTTTTTCAAAGTTTGTGGCGAAGTAAGTTCCAGCTCCTCTAAATTATCACCTACCCATCTAACTTTTGGATTACCTTTCACCGAACTAGCTCTCTGAATACTTCCAACCATTCTTTAAACTCCTTCTGTGATTGCTTTTCACTTTAAGATTAAAAATTTATCAGGAAAAATACTCTTAACAAATAAATCTTATAAACTTTGTATCTAAGCTAATTAACTATACATCATACTAACTTCATTCAAAACAATTCCAGGCCTTAACAACTTCATACAACTTAAATGAGTACACTTAACTTTTACATCACATGGCTGGCATGGAAGAAGTTGTTTTAATCTTACAGGAGCTACACTCTTACCAATTGGTAGCCATTTTTCTGGCCTTGTTGGCCCATATAAAACATAAGTAGAAATACCACTAGCTGCTGCAAGATGCGCATTCCCAGAGTCTACACAAATAGCTATATCTAAACCTTGATAAATTACAAAACATTCTCTAAGATTTGTTAGTCCACATAAGTCAAGGATCTTAAACTTATTTTTATTTTCACACCACTTTAAAATATCAAGGTAATTTTTTTTATCAATTTCTGCTCCAGTAAAAACAAATTGAGCTTCTGAGTTTTCATATAAATTATCCATAAGTTTTGCAAAATATCTTTTTGCCCAGGCTTTGTAAGGATGTGCACTTGTAGCATGAATTAATACTTTTGGTTTAAAGGGATTAAGTCTAAGTAAGAAGCCTTTTGATTTTATAATTTCTTTTTCTTCTGGAAATATTTCAGGACTATATTCCCTGGGTTCTATGCCAAGTGGTTTTAAGCAGTTTAAAAAATTATCTGATTCATGAAGACTTTTGTCATACTTAACACTATGAGTTAATAAAAAAGTCCTAAACTCTGTACTAAATCCAATCCTATATTTTGCACCAGTTAAAGCTGCTAAAAGCGCACTAGAAAAAGATCGCTTTAGTACAAAGGCAAGATCATAATTTTCTTTTCTAAAATTCATCACACATTCATAAAATGATTTAATCTCCTTTGTTTCTCCTTTTTCATATTTATGGAATTCATTACTACCAAAATAAATTACATTGCTTATACAAGGATTGTTCTCTAAAAGTTCACCACTATTAGGTGAAACTAAAACATCAATTTGAGAATTTGGAAAATTCTCTCTTACATTTTTTATAAAAGGAATAGTTAAAACAGTATCCCCAATAAAGCGATAACGGACAATTAAAATCTTTTTTATTTTTTCTCTATCAATATTACTAAACATGTATTGCCTGGCCTAAACAATCTTCTAATGCTTCTAGTACAGCCTCTGAGTAAGTTGGATGAGCATGAATCGAGCTTGTAATCTGATCTACTATTAAGCCATTTTGCATAGCAACTACTAATTCATGAATAAGACTCGATGCTTCAGGGCCAATTATGTGAGCACCTAATATTTTTTTTGTTCTTTCATCCATTAGAATCTTTACAATACCTTCAGTAAGTCCACTTGTTTTTGCTTTTCCACTTGCTAAGAATGAAAACTTGCCTGCCTTATAACTAATCCTGCTTTTTTTTAAAGCCTCTTCTGTACTTCCTACAAAAGCAACTTCTGGATATCCAAAAATACAAGAAGGAATAAAGTCTCCACTAAATTTCTTTTTCTTCCCTAGGATATTTTCTGCAGTTATTCTTGCCTGGAAACTTGCAGTATGAGCAAGCTGTGGATAATTTGTAACATCTCCAATAGCCCATATATTTTTCTTAACAGTCTCTAAGTATTCATTAACTTTTACAAAAGCTCCCCTTTCAAGTTCTACGCCAACTTCTTCAAGTCCTAAATCTTGAGTATTTGGTGTTCTTCCAACTGCAACTAATACTTGATCAAATGCTTGGATTTCTTTTTGATTATTTACAGTATTTAACAACTCTACAAAAACTTTGTTCTCTTTTTTTTCAAGAAACCTAGACGCAAGATTTGATTTTAGAATAATATTTCTTTTTTTTAAGCTCCTTGATAAGTTTTCTGAAATCTCTTTATCTAGTACTGGACAAATTGTTTCTTCTATTTCAATCAAGGTGACTTTTGAACCTAAGGCAGAAAATATTCTTGCAAACTCAATTCCTATTGGCCCCGATCCAACTATCAACAGAGTCTCTGGAACCTTTGGAATATTCCAAATATCATTGCTTGAAACTATTCCAGTCTTATCAAACACAAAGCCTTGTAGCATTTTTGGTCTTGAGCCCGTAGCAATTATAATCTCATCTACTTCTATTTCTTCAACTTTGTCTTCTGATTTTATTAAAACTTTTCTGTCTTTTGTAATTCTTGCACTTCCAGAAATAAACTTTATATTTTTCTTTTTAAATAATTTTTCTAACCCTTGAGCAAGCTGTTTTATTATTTCTAATTGATAACTAACTAAGTTTTGAATATTTATCTTATTAGTTGTATTAACCTCATTAAATATTTTTTTCTTTTTAGATGCTTCATTAAAATGTTCAAATAAGCTTATATGATCCAGTAGTACTTTTGTCGGTATACAACCAATATTTAAGCAAGTACCACCAATATATTCTTTATCAATTACTGTAACTTCACATGCATTTGCTAGCTTCATAGCAGCATGATAACCACCAGGACCTGCACCAATAATTGCTACTTTTTTCATTCGTTATTTCTCACCGCCCTCCTTGCTCATTCTTCGCTCATCGGGCTTTGCAAAGTACTCCTGAGTTGCCTCTCTTTCCATTTTACAGGTTTTGCCAAACAAGTTGGACAAAACCTTTCTTCGCAAGTTAGTCAAATTAAACTCATTTACATGCAGCTCGGCAGTAACTTTCACCAATAAATCATAACGTCTCCCTGTCAATTGCTTTACTAAAAGTTGAAAGGATCTACATCTTAGATTGTAAATAAAACCTAGATTTCTTAGTTATAGAGAAATACGTGTAAGTAAATAAAAAAATATTAAACAGTTTATTTACATAGTCATTGATAATTTCTGTAGCAGTTCTTTAATTACTTACAATTAATTAATATCAGCTAGCTCTACTATTCAAATTTAAAATATAGAACAGTAAAGACTAGAATAAGAAAGAACACTCTAGGTGGATTGACTGTTATAAAATAAGGGGAAGACAGGAGAGAATCATGGATATTGATGTTAAAACGGATTTTTTAAGAAGAGTAGTATCTTGTGCAACAAGAGCTGCATCATCAAAAGCAATTCAACCAATTTTAAATAACATCTTACTTAAATGTTCTAGTGGCTCCTTAACTGTCTTAGCAACAGACTTAGATCTTGCAATAGAATGCAAATTACCTGCAGAAGTAAGCAGACCTGGTGAGATAACATTACCTGCAAAAAAATTAGATGAAATTGTAAGCAAAGCACCTGGTGAGAATATAAAGATATCTATAGATGAAAATAATATTGCAAAAATATTTAGCAATAAAGCTAAGTTCAGTATGAGCGCATCACCACCGGAAGAATTCCCTAATATAATTCAAAAACAAGAACAAGCTGAATTGTTAAAAATTAATCTCAGTGAGTTCTTTAGAGCTCTTTCACTGACATCTTTTGCTATATCAAGGTTTGAAAATGCAAGTATTTTATCTGGAGGTAAGTTCAGCATAGAAAATGGGGAATTTGAACTTGGTGCAGCAGATGGCAGTAGACTAGCAAGGTATATTGGAAAACTTGAACCTCACTCACTAAATTTAAAAGAGTCTGTAGTTATACCAAGCAGGGCATTAATTGAACTTGAAAAATTAATAGCAACGTTTAAAGAAGGAGATGAATTTGTGTGGTTTAATTTGCTCCCTGGGCAAATAATTTTTCAAAATAGTGATTTCTCTCTAAGCACTAGATTACTTAATGGAGTCTTCCCATCATATGATAAGTTAATTCCTAAGGAACAGCCAAATAAAGCAATGTTTTCAAGGACACTTTTACTTAGTTCACTTGAGAGAGTTGCAATACTTTCAAATGACAGGACAAGTGTTGTAAAAATGCTAATTGAAAAGGACGGGAAAACTGCACAACTAAGTGCTAACTCTCCAGATTATGGGAATGCCACAGATGAAATTGATGTTAATTACACAGGGGCAAATATTGAGATAGCATTTAACTACAGGTACTTAACAGAAATACTTAGAAACTTAGATGTAGAAAGTGTCTTATTAGAACTTGATACAGCACTCTCTCCAATTTTACTAAGGCTACATAAAGAAGCAACTTACAACTACACATACCTCATAATGCCAGTAGAGATGAGATAAAATAACATCAATGCTTGCACAATTTGAGATAAAAGAACTTGAAACTCTTTTTTCATTTAATTCAAATATAAAGAATAAAAATACAAAATTTTCTATTTGTACAGACTCAAGAAACATAAAAGAGAATCAAATTTTTCTTCCACTTATAGGTGAAAAATTTGATGGACATGATTTTATTAATAGTGTTTCATGGGCGTTTTGTGAAAGAGATAAGATTTACAAAGTAAAAGAAGAACACAGATCAAATTTAATTCTTGTAAAAAACACATTAGATACTTATCACTTACTTGCAAATTATTATAGGAATAAGGTTAATCCTAAAGTTATAGCTATTACTGGTAGTTCTGGTAAAACGACAGTAAAAGAATTAATTTCAGAAGTTCTTTCTACTAAATTTAGAGTACATAAAACAGAAGCAAATTTTAACAATGAAATAGGTGTCCCAAAAACAATTTTAGAGATGTCACTTGGTACTGAGGTGCTTGTCTTGGAACTTGCAATGAGAAAGGAAGGAGAAATTAAATACTTGGCCAAGACAACAGAACCAGATATTGCATTAATTACAAATATTGGTACTGCACATATTGGAAGGTTAGGAAGTATTAAATCAATTCTAAAAGCTAAGTGTGAAATATTAGAATACTTAAAAAGAGACGGCTTAGCAGTATTATTTAATGATTCTAGATTAGTTCAATTTGTACATGAAGTCTGGAGATGGAAAACAGCTACTTTTGATTTAAGCCAGGCAAAAAACATAAGTTATGAGAATGGAAAAACATATTTTGAGCTTGATGTAAAAAGTGCTGCAAGTGAAAAATATTATGTAAATGCTTTAGGAAAGACTCATGTCTTAAATTCCTTAAGTGCAATTTTGATTGGAAAATATTTAAGTCTTTTACCTTCTGAAATTCAAGAAGGCCTTGCTTCTTTTGAACTTCCCAAGTCAAGAGGGAATGTAATTGAACTACCAGAAGATATTTATATAATTGATGAATCTTATAATGCAAATCCTGACTCTTTAAAAACAGCAGTAGAAAATATGACTGAGTGTTGGAATAGTGAATTTAAAAAGGTTTTAGTGCTTGGTGAATTAGCAGAGCTGGGTGCTTTTGAAGATCCATTGATAGATGATCTAGCAAAATGGCTATTACAAAGGCCAATAAGCTGTGTGATAACAATAGGGGAAAGGTTAAAAGAAATAAAGTTTGCTACTAATGTTAAAGATATAAATGGATGTTGTGATATCTTAAAAGGGTTACTGGAGCCCAAGACAGTAGTGCTTGTTAAAGGCTCTCATATAGCAGGATTAGAAAAAGTTGTAGAATGTTTTCAAAAAACCAGGGTATTTAGTAAACAATGAACCGGCAAAGAATAAGAATAGATTTAACTAATTATTTTAATATTGAATCAGGGGCGAATTTTAAAAGTTGCCAAGATAAGGTTTTTAATATAATTGCTAACCTTTACAGTTCAAAATCAGATCCTCAAGCTATGGCAGGCTGGCTAAATCTTCCATGCGATTTAAAAATGTTTGAAGAGATAAATAATTTTGTTCAAGGAATTTTATCTAGTGAAAGATATGAACATCTTTTAGTGTTGGGTATTGGTGGAAGTAGTCTTGGTGCTCAGGCAATAATTGAAGGTTTAAATACGCCGCTTTGGAACAGGCTTTCAAAAGGAAAAAGGAAAGAATTTTTAACAGTGGATTTTATAGACAATCTTGATCCTGTTATTATTCGAACTATTTTAAGCAGATTAAAACTAAACAAAACCTTGTTTGTTGTTGCTTCAAAAGGTGGAAGCACAGTTGAAACAATTATTCCTATGCTGGTTATAAAAAAGTGGTTACAAGAGGAGGCCTGTGATTTTTATAAGCAATGTGTTTTTGTTACAACAGAAAATAAGGGTTTATTATTTGATATTGGGAAAAGAAATTCAGTAACAATGTTTTTTATCCCTGAAAATATTGGTGGAAGATATTCTGTGTTTTCACCAGTTGGGCTTTTACCAATAGCACTTTGTGGGGTTGATATTAATGAGATTAGAGCTGGAATTTTAGAAGCAGATAATTTATGCAAGCTTCAAGACTTAAAATTAAACCTTGCAGCAAGTATTGCACTTTGTGCTTATTTTTCATATGTAGCGAATAAAACCATTTTTGTTTTAATGCCTTACTCTACTTGTTTAAAACGTTTTGTAGACTGGTTTATACAGCTTTGGGCAGAATCACTTGGAAAATCAAGAAGAGGATCAACACCACTTGGTGCAATTGGAGCAACAGATCAACACTCTCAAATCCAGATGTTTAATGAAGGACAAAATGATAAGTTAGTATGTTTTGTAAAAATAAACAAGCATAAAAGAGATTTAACAATTCCTGATTTTTCAAGCGAATCACAAGAGTTTAAGCTATATGCAGATCATAAAATTGGAGAAGTTTTAAATATAGAACTTGATGCTACAAGACGTGCACTGACTGAAAATGAAAGACCAAATTTTACGATTACACTTCCTGAGCTTGATGAATACTACCTTGCCAAGCTTATGTATATTTTTGAAGTAGCAACAGCAGCAACTGGAAACCTGTTAGGTGTGAATCCATTTAACCAGCCTGGGGTTGAACTAGCTAAGAAATATACAAGAGAAGCTTTAAACTTAACACTATGTTCTAACAACTAATCTTTCTCTCTCCATCTCCTTCTTGATCTCTTTAATTGAAACGTTTTTGTAGTGTAATATTGAAGCCAGTAAAGCTGCATCACAGTTAGTTTTCTTAAATATTTCAACTATATGTTTTATTTCACCTGCCCCACCAGATGCAATTACTGGGACATTTACAGTTTCTACAATTTGTTTTGTAAGTTCAATATCGTATCCAGCTTTTGTACCATCAGCATCCATACTTGTAAGTAATATTTCACCTGCTCCAAGGCTTACTGCTTTTTTTGCCCAAAGAATTGCATCAAGACTAGTGTTTTCACGGCCACCTTTGATGTATACTTCCCATTTTTTAGCTGATTGCTGGATTTTTTTTGCATCAATTGCAAGAACGATACATTGTGATCCAAATAGTTTTGCCCCTTCTTTTATAAGATCTGGATTTTTAACTGCTGAAGTATTAATTGTAATTTTATCTGCACCAGCACGTAAGATGTCTCTCATTTGATCTGTTGTACTTATTCCACCACCAACAGTAAAAGGTATGAAAACCTCTCCAGCAACAGCTTCTACTATTTCAATAATTGTTTTTCTATTTTCATGACTTGCAGTAATGTCTAAGAAACAAAGTTCATCCGCACCTTCATTGTTATAGTATTTTGCAAGCTCAACTGGATTGCCTGCATCTTTTAGGTCTAAAAACTTAGTGCCTTTTACAACACGACTATCTTTTATGTCTAAGCAAGGAATTATTCGTTTAGCCAGCATGTAATGTAACTCACTCCAAAATTTAAGTAGCCTCGAATAAGTTCAAAATCCTTTCTTTTTTATTTTTGCTCCATCACCCTTATACTAAGCTCTTTTAATTGTTTTTCGTTTATTTCGCTTGGTGCATCAGTAAGTGGACAAATTGCAGTTTGAGTTTTTGGAAAGGCAATAACATCACGAATAGATTTATTTCCTGTAAGTAGCATAACAAGCCTGTCTAATCCAAGTGCAAGTCCACCATGTGGTGGTGCGCCAAGACTTAATGCATCAAGTAAAAATCCAAACTTATCTTTTGCAACAGTTTCATCAAGTCCTAAAATTTTAAATATCTTGCTTTGAAGTTCAACATTGTGGATTCTAATACTGCCTCCCCCAATTTCAACACCATTGTAAATAATGTCATATGCAGCAGCTTTTGCTTTTAGGGGATCTGAATCTAAGTGGTGGATGTCTTCAGGCTTTGGTGAAGTAAAAGGATGATTAACTGAGTTTAATCTTTTTTCTACTTGATCATATTCAAATAATGGAAAGTTTACTATCCATACTAAGGAGTGATTATTTTTATTAATTAAATTAAGTGTTTCTCCAAGATAAAGTCTAAGTTTTCCAAGTGCTTGTGCAACAATTTTTGGTTTGTCTGCAATGAAAAGTAATGTATCGCCTGGTTTTACATCCCCTCTTTTTTTAATTTCATTTAGCTCTTCATCTTTAAAGAACTTTACTATTGGTGAACTCATGGAGCCATCAGATTTAAATGTAATCCATGCAAGTCCTTTTGCACCAAAATCTTTAGACATTACAAGTGCTTTTAAGTTATCCATTTCAGATCTTGAATAGGCTGAAATGCCTGAAACACAAAGGCATTTAGTTTCTCCGCCTGATTTTACAATTTCACTGAAAGACTTAAACTCGCTTTTTGCCATGACGTCAGTTAAATCAATAAACTCAAGACCAAATCTTAAGTCTGGTTTATCAGAACCATAAAGTGCTATTGCCTTGTCATAATCTATCCTTTGAAATGGTTTTGAAATTTTAATTCCACTAGCTTCAAATGCACTAACTAAGATTTCTTCAGTAGCACTAATAACATCTTCCATATCAATAAATGACATTTCAATATCTACTTGTGTAAACTCTGGTTGTCTGTCTGCTCTTAAATCTTCATCTCTAAAACATCTTGCAATTTGATAATATTTTGGGAAGCCACTTATCATAAAAAGCTGTTTAAAAAGTTGTGGTGACTGAGGAAGAGCAAAAAATTTCCCTGCTTGTACTCTACTTGGAACTAAGTAGTCACGTGCTCCTTCAGGAGTAGCTTTTGTAAGTATTGGAGTTTCAAGTTCATAAAAACCTAGTTTATTTAGTTTTGATCTTATTGCTTGTGTGACTTTATGTCTAAGCACAAAAGTCTTTTGCATTTTTTCTCTACGTAGATCTAAGAACCTATATTTTAATCTTACGTTTTCATCTACATCTTCAGCTTGGTCAAGCATAAAAGGCAGAGGCTTGGATTTATTTAAAAGTTCAATTTCTTGCGGGTACATTTCAACTGTACCAGTGGGTAGATCTTTATTCTCTGTGTCTTTTGGCCTTTTTGAAACAGAGCCTTTTACAATGATTACAAATTCATTTCGTAAGCCTTCAAAAACTTTGTGGACATTTTTGTTTTTTAATGGGTCAGCAACAATCTGAAATCTACCTGTATGATCCCTAAGCTCGATAAAAATAATTCCACCAAGATCTCGAGCGGTATCTACCCAGCCTGCTAAAGTAATTGTCTTACTGATGTCTGATTCTTTAACTTCGCCACAAAAGTGTGTACGTTTTAAATGCGGAGTGCTTGTTGCTGAATGCTGAATGCTTGTTTCTATTGACATAGACTTTGATATTTTAGCGTATTCTTCAAGTAAGCTGGTTTTTAGTTGGTGATTAAAGAAATCACCACGAAGTTTTATGATTTATTAATAAAAAATCGTGGTAAAATACTAATATGGTTTCACGATTAGTTAAATTACCAAAGGGAAAAAGTTTCTTTATTTTTGGACCAAGGCAGGTTGGGAAAAGCACACTCTTAAAAAATACCTTTAACGACTCTGAATGCATATACTATGACTTTCTTAAAACTGAATTGTATGAAAAGTTTAAAACAGAACCTAATCTTTTTAGGGAAGAAATCGTACACAGAAATAAAAAGAAGAACATTATTGTCATAGATGAAATACAACGAATACCAGAGCTGCTTAATGAAGTTCATTATTTAATGGAAGAAGATAAATCACTGGTTTTTGCAATTAGTGGTAGTAGTGCAAGAAAACTAAAACGTTCACATGCAAACATGCTTGGCGGGAGAGCACTTACTTATAAGCTTTATCCATTTACTCATATTGAACTTGGGAAAGATTTTAATTTAAACAAAGCGTTAAATCTTGGAACACTCCCTTCAATTTATTTGGAAAAAGATACAGAGATTGCAAAAGCACTGCTTGGGTCATATGCAGAAACTTACCTTGAAGAAGAAATTAAAGCAGAAGCAATTGTAAGAAACATAGGATCATTTCTTAGGTTTTTGCGCTTTGCTGCAAGTGAAAATGGGAATATAATTAATTATTCAAATATCTCAAGAGAAACTGCAACTAAAAGTTCAGATGTAAAAGAATATCTTCAGATACTAGAGGATACATTAATAGGTTTTCATCTTCTTGCTTATGTCAAGTCAGCAAGAAAGCGATTAATGAGACATCCTAAATTTTATTTTTTTGATACAGGAGTCCAGAGAGTTTTAGCTAAACGTATTTATCAGGAACCAGTTAGATATACAACTGAATATGGGAGATTATTTGAGCATTTTATTGTCAAAGAAATAATTCATCTTTCGCACTACAAAAATAAAAACTATGAATTTTCTTTTTTTAGAACTGAAAACGGAGCTGAAGTAGACTTGGTTATTGAAACCCCTGACGATAAAGTATTTGCCTTGGAGATAAAAGCAAATACAAATCCAAGGCTAAGTGATTTAAAAGGCCTTAAATCTTTTAAAGAAGTTTATCCCAAATCACAACTTCTTTGCGCAAGCCTTTCAGAAAATGAAATTCATTATGAGAATGTCACAGTATATCCATGGAGAGAGATTTTTAAAGCTATAGGACTTATTTAATCTGACTTTTTATTCCAGTACTCTAATTATATTTTCTACTTGTTTTACGCTAGGGGATTTTTTAATTTCATTAATTGCATTTTGTATTTTTTCTTCTTTTACTAAATGTGTAAGTATTGTAATTGATGCAGTACCATCTGGGTTTGTACCTCTTTGAGTAAGAGCATTAATACTAACCTCATGTTTCCCACAAATTGTTCCTATTTGACCAACTACACCTGGCTTGTCTTGAGTTCTTACTCTTAAAAAATATCTATTTGTTGTTTCTGCAATTGGTTTAATTTTTGCATATGATGTATGCTGGCAGATAAATTGTGGATTTGGTTTTGAAGAGTAAGAAAGTTGTGCTACAAGAAGATTTATATCTCCAATTATTGAACTTGTAGTAGGAAGTGCACCTGCACCTTGCCCGATTAAAGTCAGCTCACCAACGAGATTTCCTTCAACAAGAACACCATTGTTTACTCCAAGCACAGAAGCAAGCGTATTTGTTTTTTTTATAAAAGCAGGATGAACTCTAATATCAATTTTCCCTGTTTCCTTGTTTCCACTAACCCATGTTTCATTTCTAGCAATTCCAATAAGTTTTATTCTATATCCAAGCTCTTCAGCAAGAACAATATCGCTTGGGGTAATCTTCTCAATTCCTTCAGTGTAAACCTCATTAATTTTAATTCTTTCGCGGAATGCAATACTTGCAAGAATTGCTAATTTATAAGCAGAGTCTTTTCCTGAAACATCATTTGTAGGATTTGGTTCAGCATAACCAAGTAGAGAAGCTTCTTTCAGACATTGTTCAAAGCTTAAGTTTTTGTTTAGCATTTCAGTAAGTATGTAATTTGTAGTCCCATTTAAGATACCCATTATTTTTAGAAATGTGTTTGCACTTAAAGTTTGCTTTAAGGTATTAATTATTGGAATACCACCACAAACACTTCCTTCAAGCTGGATTTGAACATTGTTTTCTTTAGCTAAATCAAAAAGCTCTGCGCCGTAAGTTGCAATTAAATCTTTATTTGCAGTTACAATATGTTTTTTGTTTTGTATTGCCTTGCTAACTAGATCTTTTGCTGGGCTTAATCCACCTAAAACTTCTACAACAATTTCAATTTCAGGATCGATAACAATGTCGTTTAGATTAGTTGTTAGAGCCAATCGGCCGATCGACTCTAACACATTAAAATTTCTTTTCTTATTTAAATCCCTAACACCAATTTTCTTAATTTCAATATGTGGATGATTGTGCAATGCCATAATTACTGTAGAGCCAATTGTACCTGCACCAAGTAAGCCAATCTTAAATTTTTTTAATGATGTGCTCATTTATAACCTAATAATTTTATCTTAGTAAAGATGAAACATGCAATCATGTTACAGTTAGTTTTTAATTTTTTCTTTATAATTAAAAAAGTATTAGAGAAATTTAATCTGAAGTACTAGCTTTTTAAAAGCTCATTTGGTTAAAATTAGTTATATGAAAGTAAATAACATTAGTGCACGAGTTGAAGATTTTGTAGCTAAAAGCTATGCTGTGTTATGTGAACGAAAACCAGATGCTTTAAATAAAGACAAAGTAATTCAACAAGAAGCAATCCATACCAGCGATGGAGTATTGCTTTTACGATATTTATCATACGGTGGCAAATTAGTAGCTAGTGTTGATTTGCTTAAAACTACTGAAGAAGGGGTTAGCTTACAAACAAAAGCTGAAGGACCTGGAACGATTTATGGTATTGTTGGACAGCTCTCGCCACAAATGTTAGTCAGGTGGGATGAGGAAAATCCAGAGAGGTTAGAGCTTAGACAAAAGATCCTGGCTGATATGTTAGATGCATTAGGTTCAGCAGTGGTTGGTTTATCACCTGATTATGTAGAGATGCGAGAAAAAATTATTCAAAAAAGTCCTATGCGAGTAGTAACTCACCCGGCTGATTTGCCAGAAGATGCTGAAGTTCATAAAGAAGTAAGGGATATTTTAGATCTTATTTTAAAATTAGCAGACAATCCATCACAAGAACTTTTAGAAAAGTTAGAAGGGTATATTGTTTTTCCAGAAGGTAAGGGAGCAAAGATTTATAAAATTGCTGGTTAAGTCTGGTAATGTTTAAGGTTTGAGCTTTCAGGGTATACCCTAATTTAGAATTGTTAGTTACTTTTGAGGAGAAACAGCATGAAAAGTAGAAGGATTTTATTTTATGTTTTGATGGTATTTATGTTATCTCTATGTTTTAGCCTAGCTATTCATACTGGAATTAATGCTCAGGATGATGACACCACTGGAACTTCAGATGATGACACCGATGGAACTTCAGATGATGACACCGATGGAGCTTCAAATAACGGACAAGGTGATGAGGGTTTCTACGGAACTGATGAGGGGCTTCTACCTGAGGCTGATATTCCAGTGGAAGAAGGAGAAGATTACTGTGAACCTAATGAATCTTATGATTTTTCGAAGTTAATACTTCTACCAGCAGTTGCAGCACCTGGTGGTTGTTATAAAAAGTGTACTTATGAAAACAAGCCAATAAAGGATAAATGTGTTTCTGGTAGTCGTGTGTCTACTAATGAATTTGATTTCCCTTCATTTGAGTGTACCACTGATGCATTATTTGAAAAGTGTGATAGATCTAATGACGATAAAACATGCAGTACAAAATTTAAAAATCGACAATGCTGGTTTAGAGACGTTGATGCAAATAATATGATAATGATTTATTTTGGTACTACGAAAAACCCACTTGGAGTAGGATGTGTATGTAAGTAACTCTTAGATAGTATAGATTGAAAATTGACAATTGAAAAGGACATTAGTTCCTACTCATCAACACCTTCTGCTAAGTGATGACCATTTCTTGGCTGGTGATGATCTTCTGCTTGATGGTGACTATTCCCAGGCTGGTTTGGAGTTGCATTTGGTAGTGCATCGGGGATTTGAGTTCCGTTTGGTAGTACAGTAGAGACTTGAGTTGCGTTTGGTAGTGCATTTTGCAGAAGTATATTTGGTAGGAAGATATCGTCTGCTTGCTGGACTGTGTAGTTTGCTAGCTGTTGATCATCTTTTTGCTGATTGCTACTTCCTGCCCCGTCAGTAGGTCCAAGTTCTGGAGTGGATTCAAGAGTAGGAGAGGATTCAATTGATGCAGGTTCAGAATCTGAAATAATTGTAGATTCAGGTGTTGGCTCTGGAGTTGATTCAGGAATTGGAGAAGGTTCAATTGATGCAGGTTCAGAATTTGGAATAATTGTAGATTCAGGTGTTGGCTCTGGAGTTGGTTCAGGAATTGGTTCAGGAATTGGAGAAGATTCAATTGATGTAAGCTCAGAATCTGGAATAATTGTAGATTCAGGTGTTGGCTCTGGAGTTGGTTCAGGAATTGGAGAAGATTTAGGAGTTTCTTCTATGGTTGAAGTAAAAGTACTGACGGCAAGAGAGGGAGTAATGTTGGGAGTAACATCATTAGTTGAACTTAAGTTTATGTACTGATTACCATAAGCATCAGTAACTATTTGAGAAGAATTGTTTTGTCTAGGAATAAGATATAAACCCCTAAGTATAGAAGTTGAGTCTTTAATGTTAGTGTTGATCCTTACTCTTAGTGAGACATCGTCATTTGGTTCTATATAAAACTTTTCAAATAAGGGTGTACCATTACCGTTTGTTTCAGTTTTTGCAAGTAAAATATTTTTCTTATCAATGTTAGCTGAATAAATTGATATAAATTGTTTATGTTTCTCAGTAAAGTATAAACCAAGTTCGCAACCGCCTGAACATAAGTCTTGCTCTGTGCCTAAGTAAAACTCAAGCCCTTTTTGTCCTTGTAATACTTTAAAGTTATATGTTCTATCTCTACCAAGTGGGAATTCAAAACCAGTTGAAGTTGTATATGAGATTTTACCAAGAGTTACTCTTATACTTATTTTTGATGTATCAGATTCTGGAGACCAGATTACAACATTTCTTTTGCTTTGATACCAAATTGGTGCACTTATTTCTTCACTGCCATGATAAGAAACTTTTAAATTACTTAATTCTTTTTGCTTGCCCCAGAAAATTCCACTTAATGATGCGTAAGCATTACTTGCAGGTTTAATTTCAATTGTAAGTCTGCCAATCTGTCCTCTTAAAGGAGATTTGACTATTAAGTTTAAATAACAGCCAAGATTAAAACTCGTATTTTGAACATAAACAATATTACCTAAACTGCTATGAGCATAAGAAAGACTTATTTTTACTAGTTGTTCTGAGTTATTTGTAACTGTTGGATCAAAATAAATGCTTAAAGGAATCCATTCAGAATATTCGCTGCTATTTTCAAGCTCTTGCGTAATTGTGATGGATTCACCTTTTAGAGAAGATGACAGATAAAAATTATTTCTTTTATGTATGAGACTTTCTGGTGTATTTATGTCTACAGAATTTGTTTCTTTAGTTACACCTGTATAAGTAATTTCTTTTACAAGCGGCGGCAGACTTTTTTGTGTTCTAGTAGGTTCAGGAAGCCAGTAATAATTGTTATATTCTGTTGTCCAAGCGCCATTTAATTCACAGTTTGTTTTTTCACCGCCCTCTTGAATATAGTCAGAATTTATGTACTTTGCATTAGTATCAGCAATTACTGGGCCTGAATAAAAAAAATAAAAAAGTAGTGTAGAAACTACAGCAATGATAAAGTAAAATAACTTTGTAAATAGTTCCTTCATAACAAATTTTTAATTGCTAAAGGACCTGGAAAAAGCCTGGAGTAATTTACTCTTGTTTAGGTAAAGAACTTGTTAAAAATCAGTACGTTAAATTAATTTAATCTTATGCTTTCATTTTATTTATGGTTTTTTGAATTTCTATGTGAGATTTTAAGCTATAAATAGCGTTACCACTAACAAGAACATTAGCCCCTGCAGACCTTACAATGGGCGCTGTTTGTATATTAATACCACCATCCACTTCAATATATTTATTAGTTAACTTAGCATCGTCAAACATTTTTTTTGCTTCTGATATTTTTGGTACTACAGAACTAATAAAACTCTGGCCGCCAAAACCAGGATTTACAGTCATGATTAAAACCAAATCAACAATTTCTAAAACATACTTTAATGATTCAACTGGTGTGTGAGGATTAAATGATATGCCTGCTTTGCATCCTAAGTCTTTAATGTGTACAAGTGTTCTTTGAAGATGGTTACAAGCCTCTGTATGAACAGTGATAATGTTTGCACCTGCATCTACAAAATCTTTAATGTGATTATCAGGATGGGCAATCATTAGATGAACATCAAGAGGTAGTTTTGTAGTTTGTCTTATGCATCTTACTACTGGCGCACCAATTGTAATGTTTGGTACAAATTGCCCATCCATAACATCTACATGAATCCAGTCTGCACCTGCTTCTTCAACTTTTTTAACCTCATTTCTAAGATCTGAAAAATCCGCAGATAAGATTGAAGGAGCAATTAGAATTTTTGAGTTTGGCATAGTACTATTTTATCTTAGAAGGCTTAAGCTGTGTTATTCTAAATACTCGTGAACTTTTTAAAAAGAAATTTTCGTTTATTTATAATACTTGCAACTTTTTTAATATCTTTCTTTTCATTCTTCTCATTTTATTTAACAGGCTCATACAATCATCTTAAAAAACTTGAAGGTGAATTAAACCAGGCAAAAATTAATAGAGAGTCTGTTGTTACTGAAAGAGTAGTTAGCTTGGCTGAAAATGTAGAAGATCCTCTTCAGGAATTTATAAAAGAAAAAAATCTTTCAAGCAAAGCTATTAAAGAACTTGAAACAAAAATTAAAGATTCTCAGGTTATATTTCAAAATCCACTTGTTACACTTACAACACAACTTATGTTAGGTTTAGATCTTGTTGGTGGAGCTCAATTAACTTTTCAGGCAGTACCAGAAGGTGGTGTGGAAATAACAAATCAAACTGTATCAGGCTTAATAAAAGTTTTTGAAAATAGGGTTAATGCTTCTGGTACAGCTGAAGCTATTGTGCAACAGGTTGGGAAGGATAGGGTACTTGTAGAAATACCAGGTGCTGAGCCAGAAACAGTAAAAAGAAGACTGCTAAAAACAGCTTTTTTAGAATTTAAAGAACCAGCAAAACTTGTTAATGCAAAGCCAGGTGAAAAAATTAACCCCCAAAAAGATAAAGCTGATGATTATATCTGGCTTTCTACAGGAATTACTGGTAAGGATTTAAAGAGAGCACAAGCAGTTACAGATGGAGCAGGGAACTGGCTTATAACTTTTTCACTTAAGGGACCAGCCATTGAAAAATTTGGCAGATTAACTGAGAGGTTGATTGAAAAACCTCTTGCAATATTTTTAGATGGCAGATTAATTTCAAGTCCTATAGTTAGATCAGCTATAACTGGTGGTGAAGGACAAATCGAAGGAAGATTTACTGCAGAAGAAGCTCAGGATCTTGCAGTCCAGTTAAATGCAGGTGCTCTTCCAGTTCCTGTAAAAATAATCCAGGAAAGATCAGTTGGGGCTACACTAGGGCAGGACTCAATAAATAAAAGCCTTATAGCTGGTATTTATGGGATTTTACTTGTAATCTTATTTATGATTGTTTTTTATAGACTGCCTGGTATCATTGCAAGTATTGCACTTCTTTTATACACTCTTGTTACAATTACAATTTTTGAACATACAGTAACACTTACTTTAGCTGGCATTGCTGGATTTATTTTAAGTATAGGTATGGCAGTTGATGCAAATATTTTAATTTTTGAAAGAACAAAGGAAGAACTAAAAGCCGGGAAAAGTTTTTTTAATGCAATTGATGCAGGCTTTGAAAGAGCCTTTAGCAGTATATTTGACAGTAATATAAATACTTTAATTGCATGTTTTGTACTTTTAATTTTTGGAACTGGTATAGTAAGGGGCTTTGCAATTACTCTTGCAATTGGTGTTTTAGTTAGCATGTTCTCGGCAATTTTTGTTACAAAGACTCTACTTGCACTTACTACAAAGATAAATGTATTTAAAAATCCTGTCTTGTTTGGAGTGAAGATATAATCATCCATACAAACTTTGGCAAGGTTTTTAAAATTCTTATTGCCCTTTTAGGCTCACTGATTACTCTGTACACCCACTCTAAATTATTTTTTCTTGCCCACATTGGCGCTCTGTTTTTTTTGCCAGACCAAATATCTAAGCTTCCTCCAATCCCAATCATTAAGCTTTGAGGAAATAATTTAGCGTATTTGTTTATCCATATTTCTTGTCTTGGTGTTCCAAGTGCAACTAAAACAATATTTGGATTCTCACATGCAATGTTGTTTGCATTTTTTTCTTCTTTACTCTCTCCTTGATAACCATCAATTGTTTTTACAAGCTTTATGTTTGGATATTTTATTTTGAAAACTTCTGTAACTCTTTGTAGTGTTTCTTCCCTTCCTCCAAAGATTGCAACACTTTTTGAAAGATCATTAGCTAAGTCTAGTACCCCTTCAGCTAATTCTATACCAGGGATTCTTTCTATCTCTTTATAACCTTTTAGTTTTAATCCCCATACAATGCCGGTACCATCAGGGACAATTAAATCAGCATTGTTTATAGCAGCCTGGAATTCAAAACTACTAGCAGCATTTACTACCATTTCAGGATTTAAAGTAATTATCCTGAGTTGTTTTGGATGGGTAAGTGACATTTTAACTATGTAAATAGCTTCATTCATATTTACTATGTCAATTGGCTGATCTAATATCCTTGTTCGCACTAGGCTTTCACCAGAAATTCTAAAAGCCCAATATTTCTCTTATGTAGTTCATTAGCTTTTTGTATTGCTTCTTGTGCTTTTGTTGCAGAATGCCCAAGATTTTGCCAAAAATAACTCCACGGCTGCTCAAAATCATCTTTATAGAAAATACCTACCTGACCACTAAACTCAACAAGTGATTTTACTTTTTGATCAAAGATAAAAGCAAAAATTGGTTTTGAGTTAATTAAAGGAACAAGCAAACCATGATATCTCATTCCTACCATTACATCACAACTAGCTAGTATTCCTGCTTGTTGTTCGATTGGGAACTGATTAAAGTTTCCAATTAAAGAAACCCTAGACTTGTCTGGAAGTCTTTTTATTATTAAGTCTTGAAGTTCAAGTAAAAGTGGCAGATCCCTAGCTGGCATGCAAGGGATAAGTAAAGCTTGCCAATCCTTCATGCTATGAAGAACTCTAGCAAATTTGTCAGCAAGATTAGTTATGTGGTAGTCCTTTAAGTTTTTATCATTTCTCATGGTAATACCTAGAACTGGCAAATGCCAGTTTATATTTGGAATTTTGTCTTGGAATGTATAGTCAGGTGTAATTGACCAGACAGGGTCACATGTCACTAAAATATTTCTTTCACCAGATGTAAGATTTGCTGAAACTTGATCTCTAACTGACAGTAAGTGAACATTCTTCATCCCAAAATTAAATAAAATTTGTGAGATTTTTCTTTGGAATGGTCCAAATCCGCCGCCATAAAAAGAAATTATTTTCTGAGAAATACCTGCTATAAAAAGTTGGAAGAAATAATATAAAAAACTTTTGAAACTTGTTTTATCTTGAAATAATCCGCCTAGGAAAATTAAAAGATCATGGCTTAGTAAAACATACACTAGGTCAAAAAAGTCCCACCTGTTTACAGCATTTACACCATATGTTTTTCTTGTTTTGTCTGGATTACGAGAAAGTACAGTTATATTTTGCTTTTGAACACCAAGGGAAAGTAAATCTCTGATTAAGACATGTAAAAGAGCTTCATCTCCAAAATTATCAAACCCTAGAAAGCCACTTATTAAAATTCGTTTCATATCAGGTTTAACCCTATTGTTTTTGCAATTGACTTTTGACTGTTTGATTTTAAGCTTTTTGTGGCAGATTTATCAAGAGAGCCTTGTTTTTTGTTAATGATAGTAATAGATAGGGTTCTTGTTATTAAAAAGCTGGACTTTTGTCCAGGCCTATAATTTTTTATGGAAACTACTGTACAACAAACCCTCACCTCGCCAGTTCTCTCAGGTGAACTTTCAGAATTTAATTTAGTTCATATATTACAGTTACTTAATGATTGTAATGCTAATGGAGTTTTACAAGTAAAAAAAGGCGCCTTGTATGGAGTCATGTATTTTGAACATGGTCAAATTATTGATGCCCATGTACTTACATATGATGGAGAAGATGCAATATATGAAATATTTTTATGGCTTGTAGGCAGGTTTGCATTTTATTCTTTACCAATTCAAAGACCTAAAACTATTAAGAGGCCAACTGAGGATTTAATTTTAACTGGTGCTAGATACGATGAAAGATGGAGGAAGCTTTGTAAGCTTGGAATAAATTCAAAAACAATTTTAAAAGCTAAGTCAGATGAAGAAATTGCAAGGATGATTACTGAAGAAGAAGAAGGTACAATTCATCTAGCTCAGGCAGATCAAGAATTCTTACATGCAGCAGATGGGACAAAATCTCTAGGAGAGATTGCAAACCAGCTTGGTTACAACAGGCGGAAAATAGTAACTATCTTGTCGTTTTTGCTTACAAATAACTTTTTAGATATAGTTTCAACAGATCACAGCTCACCATTTAATGACAGCACTCAAGTTTTTATGCCAGAGCTGGATTGATATCCCAATAATTACACAAATAAGCTGAAACACAAAAAAACTTTTTACTATGTCAGTTTCTTTCCACCCACTTAACTCAAAATGATGATGAAGTGGTGTCATTTTAAATATTCTTTGATCAACTCCTAAAAATCTTTTTGAAAGTTGGCAACTTGCTACTTGAAGAATTACAGACAGTGCTTCTAGTATTGGTATTGTTGCAAAGAAGATTAATAGAAGTTCAACCCTTGATGCAATTGCAAGTGAGCCAATTGCACCACCTATTGCAAGACTTCCAGTATCGCCCATAAAAACTTTAGCCGGGTATTTATTGAAGTATAAAAATCCTAGAAGTGAGCCAAAGAAAATTACACAAAAAATAGCAAGTTCTGTTTTACCTTGGGTTAAAAATAAGACAAAAAAACCTAAAAAGCTTAGTAAGCTAATACTAGTAACAAGCCCATCAAGTCCGTCAGTTAGATTATAAGAGTTGCTTGAGCCGCTAATTATAAAAAATACCCAGAAAAGATAAACTAGACTAGCTCCTTCATAGTATGTAGAGAAAAATACTATGCTTACTAAAAACTGTATGAAAAGTTTTATCCAGCCTGATATTCCTTTATTATGTTTTTTTATAACTTTTAAATAATCATCTATAAAACCAAGTATTGCCATGATAAACGTTATGCTAAGAACAATAATCAGGTCAAAACTTAAAAGTTTTTTATTTAAAATGATACTTATTAAAATAATAAACAAAACCGAGATTAAAAAAATTAATCCGCCAATTGTAGGAGTTCTAGATTTGTTTTGTACGTGGTGTAAAGGACCTTCTTGTCTTATGGCTTGTTTTGCATTTAAGGACTTAAGAAGTTTAATTAAAGACTTACCTAAAAGTAGTGAGCTAGCTACTGAAATTAAAATTAAGATGAGATAGTGACAATTATTCATTAAACTAACTGACCAAGCAATGAAACTACTAGTTGTAAAGTAAAAAAACCTAATATTGGTGAAATGTCTATGCCGTTTATTGGGGGAATAATTTGTCTAAATGGTTCTAGGAAAGGGAGGAATAGTCTGTCTAAAAACCTATAAAAGTTAGAAAACCTCAAATTTGGGATCCAGGATAATAAAACCCAAATAAACATTAAGAAAGCATATCCTTGTACAACAGTAATTAAGATCGTTATTATTAAAGACATTATTTTCTTTCTAGATTATAGTTTACCCTATCTCTACAAACAACTCAGCCAAGATAGTTAAGGGCTATCTTGGCTGAACCTAGAACTAAGCAGCAATTTTTGTTATCTTTTTCTTTTTTTGCTTGCTTTTTTTGCTGCTTTTTTCTTCATTTTCTTAGCCATTAGTTTCTCCTTTCCTTAAATTGCAATTCTTTTATCTGTGTTCACCCGTGTTCAAATGGTTCTTGTGTTTGCCAAATTGATCTGTTTTTTTTAGGACGTTGCATTTCAATTCTGCTGGCCAATGTCTGAGTAGTAAGAATTATAGAGCTTGGGGCTATCGTCAAATGCACATTGGGAAAGCGTTTGTCAATTGTATTTGTTACATTATTGTTTTTTTTCTTTTTTGGCATTAATTTTTATTTTGTAATTTATTTTTAAAGATGCATGCTGTCATTCAGTAAACACCTGCATTTATTTTACTTATTAAGTATACCCTTTATTAATAGCAAATTAACGTCTTTTTATAATTTCGTCAACTACGCTTTTAGAAAAGTAACATCACTCACTGCACTTTAGCTTACTGCTTGGAATTTTTTTTAGCTAGTTCAATTGCCTCATTTAAGTTTATGGTTCCTTTGTAGAGAGACTTACCAAGGATTACCCCGGAGATGTTTTGATGTTCCAAGGCTTTTATGTCTAAAATTGTTTGGATATCTTTTATTGTAGAGATACCACCTGAGACTATGATATTTGAGTTTAACAAAGAAGCAATTTCTTTTAAAGAAACAAGATTTGGACCCCTTAAAGTACCATCTTTTGATATATCTGTGTAAATAATTTGTTTGATGTCTTTAATGTCTGAAGCCAGGCTGCTTAGGCTAGTGTCTGTTGTTTCTTGCCATCCTGAAATGGCTATCTTGTTGTTTTTCATATCCAAGCTGATAATTATTTTTTCAAGGTAGCTCTTGGTAACTTCTTTAAGGAATACTTTGTCTTGTAGTACTTTGGTTCCAAGAATTAGATAACTTACCCCTTCATTTAAGTAGTTTCTTATAGATTCATGTGTTCTAATCCCCCCGCCAACTTGGATTTTGATTTCTTTATTAGTCTCTTGTGCTGCTTTTAGTATTTTGGTTATAGTCTTGTAATTTACTGGGTATCCTTCTTTTGCACCGTTTAAATCAACTATGTGCAACCTTGTAGCACCTAAACTTATCCACTTCTTTGCAATTTCTTTAGGATTATTTGAAAATTCTTCAACAAGATTATACTGACCTTGGGTTAGACGTACACACTTGCCATCTAAGATATCAATAGCAGGTATTATTTCAAAATTAGTGTTTTTGTTTTTCATGACGTGTGACATTTGGATATGCAAGTTTGAACTCATATTTTTTGTCCTTCTCATTAAAGTTTATAACATTTAATCTTACATCTTTAGTCCCATTTAATATTGATTCATATCTTGAAATTGCATCAATTGAGCAAGTGTCTTGAATAAGTTTTAAAACAAAATGGTCATCTAGTTTTGGTTTAAGAAAGTAAAAGATCCCTTTTAATCTGTTTGTATTGCTTTCAAAAGTTGTTTGGTTTAAAAACTTCTTAAAGTGTTCATAACTAATTTCTTCATTTTGATCCAATATTGCCTTCATACACGGGGACTTAGGATCAATAAAGAAGTCTATCATCAGTATGTTTAAGTCCCTCTTTTTAAAGATCCTTTCTTGTAATTTAAAAATTGATATTTGTGTTATGTTTGCAATTGTTTTCCAGAGCTTAAGTTGCCTATTGTATAAACCTGTCTGGTGCATGTATAAAAAAAGATCTTTAAGTATAAACTCAATTGAACTTCTTATAAGATCTGTTAGATTTTCAGGAAGTAAAATATTTTCGATTGCTTCTTTTATTTGACTGAAATTTATGTCTCGTGGATTTTTGGCTATTTTTTCACATGTTAATCCAAGAGGATTCTTTTGAGTAATCTCAAATTTACTTATTTCTTTTTTTGAGATTGAAATCTTGCTTAAGATATCCATTTATCTTTGCTTCTTTAGTTTCCAAAGTAGATGTTATCATGGTAATATCTCATTTATGACCAAACTAGATTTTTATGGATTGCACTCATATAAACTTGATAGTTCTGTCTATCCTGGCAAGCTTATTGTTATTGAAGGAACTGATGGAGTTGGCAGGACAACTCAAACATTAATGCTGAGGTCTTATCTTGAAAGTCAAGGGTTTGCTGTAGTTGATACTGGCGCAGCAAGATCTGAACTTGCAGGAAAAGGTATTAAGAGAGCTAAGGAAGGACATACTTTAGGTCCAACAACCCTAAGCTTGTTTTACGCTACTGATTTTGCAGACAGGTTTGAAAAGCAAATCTTACCTGCCTTAAAAGCTGGGTTTATTGTTTTAAATGATCGTTATATTTACTCTTTAATTATAAGAGCAATAGTACGTGGTGTTGACAAAGCATGGCTGAAAGAAATTTATGGAACAGCATTAAAGCCTGATATTATTTTTTATTTAAAAATTGCTGTAAAGGATTTAATACCTCGTGTGCTTGGATCAAAAGGATTTAATTTTTGGGAGTCAGGAATGGACTTAAGATTAGGTAATGATTTATATGAAAGTTTTGTAAATTATCAAACTAATTTAATAGCTGAACTTGATCAAATGTCAAAGGACTATGGGTTTGTAGAAATAGATGCTACAAGAGAACCGCAGGATGTTTTTTTGGATATAAAAAATAAATTAAATGAAATTTTGGTTTGACTTAATGTGCCGCCATAGCTCAGTGGTAGAGCAAGTGTTTCGTAAACACTAGGTCGCAGGTTCAAGTCCTGCTGGCGGCTAAATACTCTAAAATAACTACTATGCTATCCCGTAGAGAGTTTGATAAATTGTTGCTTAGTTCAATTTTATTTCCTTCTTTTAGTTGTACTAATCTTAAAAAGAAAAAATATATTCCAGGTGTTTTACGAATGAACCTTGGGTATGAACCTGATACTTTAGACTGGGCAAAAGCAACTGACTCTTATTCTTTTGATGTAATTACAAATATTATGGTTGGTCTGACTAAATACAACAATAAACTCCAGTCTATACCATCTCTTGCAAAAGAATGGAAAATATCTAGTGATAAAAAAACTTACACATTTTTTTTAAATAAAGATGCAAAATGGTCAGATGGGAGATCAGTCGTTGCATCTGATTTTGTATATGGCTGGCAGAGAATTTTAAATCCAGAAACAGCAGGACCTTATGCTTATCTTCTTTATCCAATTAAAGGTGCACATTGGTTTAACACTGGAAAGATTCAGGATCCAAACAAGCTTGGAGTAAAAGCTTTAGATGACTATATTCTACAGGTAGAACTAGAATCTCCTCTTACATTTTTTTTAAATCTTACTTCTTGGGCAGTTTATTTCCCTCAAAGAAAAGACATTATAGAAAAATATAAAGATGATTGGACAGAACCAGAAAACATTGTTACATGTGGACCATTTAAATTAAATAAGTGGCAGCATGAATATAAACTGTTGCTTGTAAGAAATTATCACTATAAAAATCCTGAGCCAAAGTTAAATGAGATTAGATATTTTATGGTTCCAGAACAATCAAGTGCATTTTCACTTTATTTAAATGATGAGCTTGATTGTATTGATTTAAGATCAATTCCAATAAGTGAAATTGAAAATGTAAAAAAAATGAGTGGCTCTCAAATACTTTCTTTACTTAGAGGTACTTATGTTGGTTTTAATATTAATAAACCACCGTTTGATAATAAGCTTGTCCGTGCTGCTTTTAGCCATGCAGTTGATAAAAATATATTTCCTAAAGTTTTACGTCGTGGAGAAATTCCAACATCTTCCTGGATTCCTCCAGGGTTAAAAAATTTTTACTCTCCGGAGATTGGTTGTAATTATGATTCTAATCTTGCAAAAAAATTACTAGCTAAAGCTGGTTTTCCAAATGGTACAAGTTTTCCACAAGTTACAATGCTTTTTCCTACACGTGAAGATGCAAAGTTAATTGCTGAATCTTTTCAGTCTTGTATTCAAAGAGTTTTAAATATAAGAATTGAAATAAATAATATGGAGTGGAAATCTTACTTAAATACTTTGCATAGGGATCCCCCTAATTTATTTAGAATGAGCTGGGGTGCAGATTATCCAGATCCAGATACTTTTATGACTCTTTTTACAAGCAATTCAGGAAACAATCATGGTTTATGGAAAAATGAAAGATACGATGAAGTAGTTAGTAAAGCAGCAACAACATTAGACTTAAACATTAGAAGATCCTTATATAAAGAAGCTCAAAGAATTCTTCTTGAAGAAGAAGTAGCAATCACACCACTTTTTTTTAACACACAGATTATTATGAATAAGCCATGGGTGGAAAACTTTGAGTTTAATTCAATGGATTTGATATTTTGTGAAAAAGTCTCTATATAATACTTTGGTTAAGATTGTTTAATAAGTTTGCTTTTTTTTGAGATTAAATAAAATTAACCTAGTTCTAAACAATTTCTTTAGGATCTTTTCTTTGTATATTCTGTCTATTTGTGATATTAATATAAGGTACAATTATCTAGCAAAAACAAAAAATGTTAATCCAAACAAAAAGATATAAGCCTTTAACTGAAGAATCTACTGATAAAGAACGCCAGTTATCAAGTTTGTTTAGCATTATTAGTAACAACATCTTAGTTGCAACAGAGGTATTAAGTACTGATCGTAAGATTAAAACAGTTCAAGAACTAGAATTACTTTCACGCAAAGCAAAACAACTAGCTAAAGAATTAATGTCTAAATCCAGTTCTTCAAAATTAAGTCATGAAGATTTAAGCAAACGAATTTCATTTTTAAAACACAGAATGTTAGATCTTGTTGTTAATTTAACAGAAGAATTAAGCAAATTGGATTCAAGCAAAAGTACAAATAAAAAAGCAATTGAAGATATTGTTTTAGCCAGAAGATTACTTAGAGAATCACAAAGAGGCTTAATTACAATACAGGACTAGCCTTCCTGATCTTAAAATAATTAATCTTTAAGTTAACCTTTTTTTAAACAGTAGCTAGTATTAATATCTTGGTTTACTAAATATAAGATTCTAGCAAGATTCTAGAACACTAGAATCTTGAAGGTAAAAAAATAAGGAGATTCATTATGCCAATTAATCCAACGGGTCAAATTCAATCAAAGCCAATACTGTTCGCACTGCAGGAAGTAATGCAAGATCTAGTCGAAAGAGAAATGATGAACGTTTACCTGGGCCAGGGCCCAAGTAGGAATAGTGATATCGATAATGATGGAAAAACTAGCAAAGCTGAAGCTGTGCTCTTTCAAATAATGCAAGCTGCAAAAAAGAAAGCAGATGGTAATCGTAATGGAGTGCTTGATGGTAGAAACGAGAAAGAAAGTTATTTAGGGGAACTTCGGCAGCAAAGCACACTTGAGCGACTCTTGGGACAGAAGACTAAGGCTGTTGCAGAACTCATTGCAGAATTCCTCCCTAAACCTACAACAAAGAGCAACTTTAAGAAGCCGTAGGTGTGAACTAGCAATTCCCCGCTGCTTGCGGCTGGGCTGTTGAACTTGACGCCGGTATTAAACCTAGAACTTACGGTTGAAGAATTAAACTTTCAGGATTTGAGGTTGTTTGTAATTTGCCATCAGTTATTGGATCAGGAATTACAATTGCACCAATGTCTGCACCTTTAGGAGTTATAACATTAAAAAGTTTTATTCCTGGTGTTAAGTCTTGATTCAGTTCTGCTGTTATAACAACATTGTTGTTATTTATTAATTTAAAGTTTTTAATTTTAATCCCAGTGTCTGGTACAAATGTTAGATTTGTAAAAAACTTTGCTTTACTTATAAGCTTTTCTAACTTTCCATCTATTATTGCAGTTCTTCCTACAAAGTTTTTACCTTTAATTTTTAAAATAAGTTTTGTCCCGGATTTTTGTACTTTTGCAATGATTGGTTCTTGGACATGTGGCTTGCCAATAATTCTTTTCCCAACTTTTACATTAATTGGTGGTGCTATTTTTAATTTTATTGTAGCTAATGAATCATTCTTACTTAAAATTGAAACTCTACTATCACCTTCTGTTGCATCTGCAGGAATTGTAATAGTACTTGTTAATCCAAGTGGTTTACCACTTGTAGTTTGAAATCTATGATTAGAAAGATTAGATAAACTTGCTTCTGCTTCGGTAAAAAATGCTAGTCCAACAATAAATACTCTGCCAGTACTGTCTGTAAGTACAACTATGTTTTGTGTGTTTTTTTCTTCTTCACTAATTTGAGTGTTACCTACGTCTGTGTCATCTTCTGTAAAGTTTACATTTGTTGCAAATGAAAATCCTTTTGGTACTTGAGGTATTTCTTCAGGAGGAGAACTTGCTCCTTCTACTTTTGGAATATCAATAGCTGCTTCTAGTCCTTCAGGAATTGGCGGTGGATTTGCAATTTCAACTGAAACAGTAGATGAAATATCAATTGTTGTACCAGTTGAGGGGGAAAGCAAGTTAAATTGGTTTATTAATTCGCTATTTAGATCTTCAATAGTAGAAGGTAAAGTAATTACTTCTTTTTCACCAAGCAAATCTTTAGAAGGTGATTCTTTAATCATTATTTCTGGCAGTGTAGCTGGGACATATGAGACTTTAATACTTGTAGTAGATTTATTGTCACTCGTGTCTGTTGCACTAATTAAAATATTATTTTCCCCTGGCTTTAGCGTTATGTTTTGAGAATATTGATTGTTGCTGTTTACAAGTAAAGGATTTCCACTAAAGAGTACTTCTTTGACAGAAGCATTATCAGTTACTGTAAATGATACAGAAATGTTTGTTGTATCTTTAAATATTTGACCATTTGCTGGGCTTGAGATATTTATTATTGGCAAGATGTTATCCTCAGAGAGAGGATTTGAAATCTTTGATTCATTTTTATTTCCTGCACTGTCTTTTACAGTGATTGTAACTGGGGATGTATTTGTAACTACTGAAAATGTAACTTGTTCTCCCTGAGTAAATTGAACTGGCTTAGAGTTAACTGTGATTTGAGAAATATTTGAACCTGTACCATTTGCAGAACCTGAAACTTTAAATTCACCAGTAGCTAATACCTCAATGTTTGCATCTACAGTGGGACTTACAGTATCAATAGTTATCTTAATTGTTTTTGTAGCTTCATTGCTTGCTTTATCTTTTGCATTTACTGTAATATCAAAAGCCCCATCTTTCTCAAATTGAAGATCGCTTAAGAAATTAACAGTGCTTGGTGAAGATTGACCTTCAGTACTTAGCGTAGCGTTTTTCCCATTCACAAAAACACTGTCAACTTCAGAACCTGTTCCATCAACCTTTCCTATGACTAGAATTCTTTTTGTATTAAGAATGGCCAAATCTTTTGGAGCACTAATTGTAATTTCAGGAAGAGATGTATCAGAAATAGTTACTGAGTCTTTTATAAACTGGACAAGTCCTTCATATTTGCTTGATTTACTTAGACTGTCAAGTTTTGACTTTGCAGTAATTATGACATCTTCAATCCCTGCTTCAGGAAATCGTGGTGTAAACCCATTAATTTTTTGTCCATTTTTTGAAATTACAACTGATGATGCACAAATTTGATCATTTCTAAAACATACTTTTATATCATTTGAAAAGTTTAATAAGTTTACAAAACCATTAATAGTAAAAGGTGAATTCCCATTTAATGAAAATATATTAGGGACAATGCTTTTAACTATTGGTCCAAGATTTAAATCACTAATTATACTTACTGATGCTTCTACATTTGTGTTTGGAGTAAGTGCATACAGACCATTTGGATCAATTGTTAAAAAACTTTGAGTATTATCAGAGGATACAATAATTTCATCTACTGTTGAAAGATCTTTCATATTAAAGATCTTTAATTTCTTTGCACCACTTTTTAAGGTGAGCACATAAATCTTACTTTGATCAGGAGAAATATCTACATCAAGAACGATGCTTGAATCACTTATTAATATTGAACTTTGGGCTAATATTGAGCCTTCATTTGATAAATTTAGTTTGTACAATTTAAATCCACTAACATTATCAAATATATTTCCTGCTGCAATTACTGTTCTTCCATCAGGTGAGATAGTTGAAATTGTAGGTCCTTGTAAACTTTTATCTAAGACTTTGGACGTAAGTTTATTACTTAATATGTTTAGTAGGTGTAAAACATGGTTTCCACCTACTGAAGACACTACAGCTTTATTTCCTGAGTTAGGGAAAATTATTTTTCCTAAGAGATCTTCTACTAGTGAAGCAGTAACAGGATCAATATCTAAAACTAATTCTTTGTTTGTTTCCAAATCATATAAAAGAAGAGACTGCGACTTATCTCCACTAAAGGTAAATATGACTTTTTTAAAATCAGGTGTAACCGTCAGGTTTTGAATAATATCTGGAGAAGTTAAATAATCAATTATTTGATCAGTCTCTGTATCTATTAAGGCAACTTGGGCTGGTTCAGAATCAAGTATTGGTGCAATGATAACTTTCCCATTTGGATCTAAAAATGTAGGAAGGCCTATTTGCTGACCGTTTGTTGCAACAGACTTTAATTCTTTTACAGATTTTGTTTGGAGAGCAACAATTTGAACTAATACATTTTCTGTTCTTGTTGGTTCCCTGTAAACAAAAACTTTTTGATTGTTTTGACTTAAGCCAATGTTTAAAAGTGGGTTTGTAGTACTTTCTTGAATAAGTGGTATGACTCCACTATCTACAAAACTGTTTAAGGAAAATGAGAAATCAAATTTTCTTAAATTAATTCCTTGGTTACCACTAGTTAAAGAATCTACAACTAAAACAAATGAACCATCATTAGAAATAACAATGTCATTTGGCCTCTTAAAACAAGTTATGCTACTACAATTTGGTAATAAGCTAATTTTTTCAAATCTTAAATCTTGATTATAGTTATTTTGATTTGTATTTTTATTTAAGAAAAGTTTTTGAATTGTTTCAGCGTTTGATTTTGAAAAAAGTGAACTACTACCTACAATAATTATGGCCAGAAATAAAAGTAAACTTATCCTGACAAGATTTTTTATTTTTATTTTTGTTATCAAATGCATAATTAACCCCTTGTTGATATGTGAGGGTTTACTTACTATTTACCATCTGTTTCAATTAATAGTGTGATCCCTGACACTTTTTTATTATGAACACCAGATCAGCTGCAAGAGAAATAGTAATTTTGGCCATACCACAATTGCCAAAAGATAATACTAAGCTTGAAAGCTTAAATTTTGAAGAGATAATACTGGCTTTAAGTCGTTCTTTAAGTGATTATGCTAAGAAAAATATAACAGCAGCTTCTTCAGATCTTACTAAAGTTGAAAATTTCTTATTAAATGCTGAAATTGAACATCCAGATAATGAAGAGCATACAAGTCAGATTAAATCTGTCTTAATTCCAAATACAGAGATTTTACGTAAACAAGTTTTAACATTAAAGTCTGCAGCAACAGAACTTTACAACATTTTAGAACTTCCTGAACTAATTGCTCATACTGAAAGGAAATCTGTTTTGGAATATGCAATATCCATTTTAAAAAATTACACAGAAAATAAAGACAATATAAATCAAGTTATTGAACAAGCTGCACAAAGCAGGGACAAGGATAAAAAGTGGAAAGTAAACAGAATGGTTAGACTAGATCGAGACATTCTAAGAATGGCAACAACAGAATTAATGTTTTTAAAAAATACACCTACTGAAGTTATCTGTGATGAAGCAGTAAAAATTGCAGATAAGTATGGTGGGGATGAAAGTAAAAAATTTGTAAATGGCATTTTGAGGGATGTGGTTAGGCTGACAAGGTTATAGCGCAGCTCTATAAACCTCTTCCACCATTTCTTTTGTAATTGGTTGAAGTGGATTTGTAATTCCTGAAATATCTTTAAGTGCCATTGGCACCATCACTCCAATGTCACTTTCTTTTACACGGCACTCACTAAGCTTTAGTGGTATTCCTAAATCTTTGTTTAATTTTTCAATTTCAGAAATAAATTTCTTCCCATCTTCATCATCATTAATTCCAAAACCTGCAGCCATGATTGAATATTTTGAAGAGCTAACTTTTTTATTTAGTCTTAAAATATGAGGGAGCATAATTGCATTTGCCAGTCCATGTGGCAGATTACATATAGCTGAAAGTTGGTGTGAGCAAGCATGCACAAGACCAACAGATTTTTGATTAAATGCCATTCCAGCAATCATTGATGCAAGTGACATATTTATTCTTGCAATAACATCTTGTCCAGTTAAATATGCTTTTCTTAAGTTTTGAAAAATAAGCGCAGTTGCTTGAAGTGAAAATATATCAGCAACTGGATTTACACGAAGTGAAACAAATGCTTCTATAGCATGAGTTAGTGCATCCATGCCACAGTGTGCAGTTAGTTTAGGCGGACAAGACATTGTAAGCTGTGGATCTATAAGTGCTATTGTAGAAATTAATGGATAACCTAAAATAGTTATCTTTTCTTTTTCTCCATTTTCTCCGTTCCCACTTGTCACCATTGCAACTATTGAAACTTCAGAACCTGTTCCACTCGTAGTAGGAACACTAATTTGATGTGGTAAGGTTTCATGAACTGACATTATGGTTGATTTTGTTGCACTGTAGTTTGAAGGTTTTCCGCCCTGTTTAACAATAAGTCTAATTATTTTACTAGCATCAATTACACTACCACCACCAATTGCAATAACTGTATCAGCACTTGTACTTTTAAATTTTTCTACTCCTTTAAGAACTGTTTCTTCTTTTGGATTTGGTTCTATTTCATTAAAGACATGTGACTTTATCCCACTTTTTTCTAAATATTTTTGTGCTTTAGTTACAAATCCAAGTTTTTCTATTTCTGTGTCTGTAACAATCAGTACGTTTTTTGCTTTTAAAAATAAAGATAAAAAACCAATTCTATTTAAAGCACCGTATCCAAAGATAATTTGTGGAGCAAAACTAAATCCAATAACACCGTTATCTAAAATTTGACCTTTAATTGTTGGATCAATTAATGGAAGAGTTACTTCTTCTGTAGTTGGCATATTGATATTATAGCATAGTATAATCAATTGACAAATTTATGTTCTGATCATAGAATTTTATAGATGCCTAAAAGTGTATAATATTAGTGACTATGTTGGATCTAATTGAAATAAACAAATTGTCTAAAGATATTGGGATTGCTGCCTTAAATATTATTAGAGAGCATATTGAAGTTGAAATCCTTGAAAGTTTATCTAAAAGTAAGCTTTCTGAAAGAATTATTTTTTATGGTGGTACAGCTATTAGACTTGTATATAATGGTCCTAGGTTTTCAGAAGATTTAGATTTTATATTTAAACATCAAGGCAAAAAAGATGCCAAAGAATTAGAAAGTGTACTAAAAACTGTTTCTAAAAACAATGAAGGGGTATCAATTGAGGAAGTACATGAAAAAAGAAATACTCTTTTTGGACTGATTCATGTTTCAAATCAAATCTTAAAACATCCAATAAGAATAAAAATTGAAATATCAAAAAAGTTGCACAAACAGGAATCAGGATATCTTATAATAAATTCTCCTTGTAGTATCTTAAACCCTATAATAAAAACAAGTTCTTTAAAAAATCTTATTCAAAATAAACTTCTTGCAATAAAAAATAGAAATGAACCAAGAGACTGGTTTGATTTATGGTTTTTGGCAAAAAAAAATAACACTGTAGATAAACCTAAAATTTTTTTCCCTTTTAATAAAAAGGAATTTGAAAATGAATTAAAACGGTGGTTGCCAAAAGGTTTCTGGAAGGCTATTCCAGGAGTTATCACTTACTATGAAGAAAATTAACTATCATAAATTTAAAAAAGAACTCCAAAGTCTTAAAAAGACTTATTTTACTATACAAGACTTAAAAAAGTTTTATAAAAACAAAAAATCAAGCCTTAAGAATTTACTTTCCAGATGGTCTAAAGAAGAAATAATT
The DNA here is from genome assembly GCA_016193285.1 of Candidatus Melainabacteria bacterium. Taxonomy (NCBI): domain Bacteria; kingdom Bacillati; phylum Candidatus Melainabacteria; species Candidatus Melainabacteria bacterium. The sequence goes on along the minus strand of JACPSL010000011.1, from coordinate 13,617 downwards.
TTCCCTCTTAATAATGCTTATTACTGTTTTGATCTTGAGAAATTGGATTATTTAAATCATGCTTGTTGTCTTGTAAAACCTTCTTATATTTCATTTGAATATGCATTAAATTATTATGGGCTTATAGAACAAGTGCCTCAAGTTATAACCTTAGCTACCACCAATAAGCATAAATTTATTTATTCAGGTCCATATACATACGAATACACTAAGATAAAAAAAGAATTATTTTTTGGTTATGAAAGAATAAAAGGGTACTATATTGCTTTACCAGAAAAAGCATTATTAGATACTGTTTATCTACTATCTAGAAATAAAAGATTGGTAGATTTAAGTAGCTTAGATTTTAAAAAAATAAATAAGGAAAGATTAAATAAATATGCAAAGAATTTTCCAGCATATTTACAAAAAACTCTTCAATCTTTCTAAATCCAGATTTCCGCCGCTAAGTATAACCACGGTATTTTTCCCGACAGGTATTTTTTTTTCAAAAAGAGCTGCAACTGTACAAGCTGCAGATGGTTCAACAAGTAATTTTTGTCTTTCAAGCAGCATTAAAATTGCTTCTTTCGTTTTTTCGTCAGAAATTGTTACAATATCATCTACATATTCTTTTGTTAAATTAAAAGTTATATCACCAACCCTGCATGCTGAAAGCCCTTCAGCAAAAGAAGTAATTTTAGGTAGTGGTACTATCTTGCCAGATTTAAAGCTTTGGTACATTGAATCTGCACCAATTGTTTCTACCCCCAAAACTTTTACATCTTTTTTTAATTGTTTTATAGTGCTTGCAACACCTGAAATAAGTCCACCACCTCCAATGGAACAAATTATGGTATCTACTTCAGGTAAGTCCTTATAAATTTCAAGAGCTATTGTTCCTTGTCCGCTAACTATATCAATATCATTAAACGGGTGAACATATTCATATCCAATCTCACTTGCTAGTTTAAAAGAATACTCAAATGCTTCCTGGAATTCATTTCCATGAATAACAACTTCTGCGCCATAACTTTTACAAGCATCAATTTTACAACCTGGGACTCCATGAAACATTACAAGTTTTGCATTTAGTCCTAACTTTTTTGCTGCATATGCAACTCCTTGAGCATGATTTCCACCACTAGCTGCAATTATGCCTTTTGGTAGAGGTTTGCCATAGCCAATCCCTACAAGTTTTATTGTTTTATTTAATGCACCACGTGGTTTAAAGGAGCCAGTTTTTTGTAGATTTTCTAGTTTAAAAAAAATATTTGTCCCGGTAAGTTTAGTAAATGTTTCAGTAGATATCAGTGGAGTCCAGACCAAGTAAGGTTTTATAATTTCATGAACCTTTTTGATTTCATTTAATTCTAATTCTGGATATAAAATAGTAGCTTTGTGGCTCATAAGGATTATAATAGCAGAGAAGAAAAGAAATGAAAAAAAACATTAAAGATAAGCTGCAGGAAATTGAAAAAGATCACTACGAACTTTTGATAAATATTGGCAAAGTATCTAAAGAACATGGATTGAGATCTTATCTTGTAGGTGGCATGGTAAGAGACATCTTACTTGGGTTTAGTAATTTAGATATAGATATTGTTGTTGAAAATGATGCAAAAAGATTAGCTGATGCCTTAGTAAAAAAATTCCCAAATTGTGAACTTAGCGCAAAGCATGACAGGTTTCATACTGCAAAATTAATTTTTAACATAAGTGGAAATAAAATCCCTGTAGATTTAGCTTCTACTAGACAAGAAGTTTATGAACATCCTGCAGCACTTCCAAAAGTCAGAGTTTCTGATCTGGAGAAAGATTTATATCGTCGTGATTTTACTATAAATGCTCTTGCTGTATCGCTTATGCCTGAAGAGTTTGGCGATGTTATTGATTTATTTGATGGACTTATTGATTTAAAACAAAAACAAATAAAAGTTTTACATGATTTAAGTTTTATTGATGATCCTACACGGATGATTAGGGCAATTAGATTTGCATGTAAATTAGGTTTTGAAATTGAAAAAAACACCTGGCTACTTCTTAAAAAAACAATTGATTCAAAACAATTTGATAATTTAATTGAAAATATTAGAGGCGACAGAGTAAAAATTGAAATTAGATATTTGTTTAATTTACCAAATATCCATGGTGTAGTTAAATTGTTTTTTGAATCAGGGATTTATAGGATGATATCGGTGGAATTGAAATTCTGTAGAGACGTATGGCCATGCGTCTCTACAAATGTTTCATGTAATTGGTTGATCCATCTTGCTTTAATAATACAAAATTTAAAACCAGACACTCAAGAAAAAATTATGAAAAATCTCCAGTTAACTAGTGATGAAACAAAAATAATTAAATCTGGACTTGCTGCATTTAATAGATTACAAACATTACATGCAAATAAAAAGCAAATTGATTCTGTAGTTGTTTATCGCGAGTTAAGAGATCTCGCATTTGAAAGTGTTGCAATTGTGAAATTAGTACTCAGCACTCAGCACTCAGCACTCAGCTCTTTGATCAATGAGTACATTGAGACAACCTCAAAAATAAAACTAGAAATTACTGGTCAGGATTTAATTTCAATAGGTTTAAAAGAAGGGAAACAAATTGGGGAGATTTTAGAAAAAGTTTTAGAGAAAAAAATCAAAGATCCTAAAATGAAGAAAGAAGACGAAATAAATCTTGCCCATCTTTTTCTGGGATATTAATTGTTTTAATCATCTGGCCAAAGGAATTAAGGTTGGTAAACCTTGCAATCTTGTAAAATGCTCTTAAATAATTTTATTCCGTCCTCACTACCTAAAATGCTTTCACAAGCACGCTCAGGGTGAGGCATCATGCCAAGAACATTCCCTTTTTCATTTATAATTCCTGCAATATTTTGAATAGAACCATTTGGATTTGATTCTTCAGTAATATTTTCATCTTTATCACAGTACTGAAAAACAATTTGACTTTTATCAACATCTTTTGAAACATATTTGCCATCACCATGTGCAATTGGGAGTTTTATAATTTCACCTTCTTGATATAAGCTTGTAAAAGGAGTTTTATTGTTTACAAGTTTCAAATAAACATCATCACAAATAAAACTTCTTGTTTTATTTGTAGTAAGTGCACCAGGAAGTAAACCCATTTCACATAAAATCTGAAACCCGTTACATATGCCAATTACTAAACCACCTTTATTCGCAAAATCAATAATTGGATTAATGATTTTTGAAAACCTTGCAATTGCACCAGCTCTTAAGTAATCACCATAGCTAAATCCGCCCGGTAGTACTACACAGTCAGTTCCTTTAGGAAGATGTTCTTCTGTGTGAAAGACCTCTTCTACATTTTGTTTAAGAACATCTTTTAAAACATAAACGCAATCTTTATCACAGTTCGAGCCAGGAAAGATTATTACAGAGAATTTCATATGGGTAATTGTAGCATAGAAAAATTCTTACTTTTTTTCAAGCAAGTAAGTATATTTGTAAATTTACCCCTTGACCATGCTGCAAAAATACCGTACAATCTTGCAACATGTTAAAGAGAACCATAATTCTACCAAAGAAAGAATCTTTTTTCATGTTTGGCCCCAGACAAACAGGAAAAAGCACATTAATTCAAGGAAAATTTACTGACAAAGTATGGATTATTGATCTACTTTTAAACGATGTTTATCTTTTGTATTCAAGGGACACTTCCCCTTTTCGAAATGAATCTATAGAAAAAATAAAAAATGAAGGGATAAAAACAATTGTTATAGATGAAGTACAGCGTGTCCCTGAACTTCTAAATGAAGTTCAATACCTCATGCAAAACTTTAAATGTCAGTTTATTATGACAGGCTCCAGTGCAAGAAAACTAAAACGTGGAGGAGCAAATTTGCTTGGTGGAAGAGCTATACAAAAAGTTCTTTTTCCGTTTACTTATGAAGAGACTGAAGAAATTTTTAAACTTGAAGATGCGTTGCAATTTGGTACACTGCCACCAATAATAAAAAAAATTACAAAGGAAAAAACTGATATTTTACATTCTTATGTGAATACTTACTTACGAGAGGAAATTCAAAGTGAAGGAATAGTTCGTAACCTTGGTGGATTTGCAAGATTTTTGGATATGTCAGCAAATCAGTTTGGAGAAGTTACCAGCTTCTCAAATATAGCTAGAGAATGTCAGCTGCCTGTCCGTACAGTTCAGTCATATTATGAAATTCTAGAGAATACACTTATTGGATTTAAACTTGAGCCGTGGAGAAAGAGTATACGAAAAAGGTTAGCTGCTCATCCTAAGTTTTATTTTTTTGACTGTGGAGTTACAAATGCTATTAACAAACGTTTAACAGCACCACTTGATACACAGTTAAGAGGGAGATTATTTGAACAGTGGATAATACTTGAAACTTCTAGATTTATTCATTATTTACAAAGTGAAACAAATATCTTTTATTGGAGAACAAATCATGGGGCAGAAGTTGATCTGTTAATTGAAAAACATGGGAAATTAAAGGCTGCTGTTGAAATTAAATTTACTTCAAATATTTCTACTTCACACCTTTCTGGACTTCGGGCATTCAGAGAAGAAAATCCTCAAGTTCAAGCTTATATTGTTTGTAATGCAAAAAATAATTTTGAGCTTGATAAAGTTAAAGTAATCAACTGGAGAAATTATTTAAAGATGTTGCCTAAGTTAGCTACATAGCTACCTTAATTTTCAAGCCAGCCAGATTAAATTTTTTATATTTCACTCCATGAGATTGCGTAAATCTTAGTATAAATCCTGCTACAATATCTCTCATGCTATCTAAATCCACTATCTTTACTCGCCCATGGAAAGGAATCATTGATTGTTACAGTACTTATCTGCCTGTAAATAATAAAACACCCATCATTACTTTAAATGAAGGAAACACTCCACTTGTTTTTGCACCACATATAACAAAACTTTGTAATGTACCTGGTTTATCTGTTTACTTAAAAATTGAAGGAGCAAATCCTACTGGTAGTTTTAAAGATCGTGGAATGACTGTAGCTGTAAGTAAAGCACTTGAAGAGAAATCCAAAGCAATAATTTGTGCAAGCACTGGAAATACAAGCGCAAGTGCTGCAGCTTATGCTGCTCGTGCACGTGCAAACGGATATAAGATGGATTGTTTTGTTTTAGTACCAAAAGGATATGTAGCACTTGGGAAACTATCACAAGCAATGATTTATGGTGCAAAGGTTGTACAAGTTTTAGGAAACTTTGATGAAGCTTTAAAACTTGTAAAAGAAATTGTAGAAAAATATCCAGTAACTTTAGTAAACTCATTAAATCCATTTAGAATTGAAGGACAAAAAACCAGTGCATTTGAAATTTGTGAACAACTTGGAAGAACTCCAAACATTCTTGCTATTCCTGTTGGTAATGCTGGAAATATTACTGCATATTGGAAAGGCTTTTGTGAGTATCTAAGTAACAAAGATAAACCAATAATGATAGGTTTTGAAGCAAGTGGTGCAGCACCAATAGTAGAAAATAAAATTATTGAAAAACCAGAGACCATTGCAACTGCAATTAGAATTGGAAATCCAGCAGGCTGGAAACAAGCAGTTAATGCAGCAAAAGAGTCCAATGGTTTTATAGACACTGTAACTGATGATGAAATTGTTGAAGCATACAAAACACTTCATAGATGCGAAGGAGTAGCATGCGAACCTGCAAGCGCTGCATCAGTAGCAGGACTTATTAAATCTACAAAAGCAAAGAAAATTCTTCCTGAGTCAACTGTAGTTTGTGTTTTGACTGGAAATGGATTAAAAGATCCAGACAGTGCAATTACATTCTGTGGCAGCAAAAACATAGAAGCATTTGCTTCTATGTCGGATATAGTAAAGATTTTAATGCTTTAATTGTTTTGGTACAAATTCCCACATCCAATCTGTCAGATAGTGAACAATATTTCCAAGCCACAATCCTGCTAAAAGTGAAATATGGTATTTAATTGGGATTTGTAAGATACTTGTGAAAAAACTAAATAAAAAGTCAAGCGAGAGTTTTTTATTAAAAAGACTAAATATGCCAGCTGTGAAAATAGCTACACAAATTACCACACAAAAAAAATAAATTATTCTAACAAACGGACCAAATAATGCATCATGACTTTGTGTCCTTTTTGATCTGTGACCAAAAGCTTGATAAGGCAGCCAGATAAACTTTAATGGTCCCCATCTTTTATATTGAACACTCCTTGTATCCAAATCAGGCCCAAACATTAAACCACTAAATAAAGATGCAAGAATAAATACTCCTAAAATACCTAAATCACGTGATATATTTTGCCAGATAAAATATGATGTACCACTAGTAGTTACAAAAGTTAAAAAATCATGCGTCTTCCCAGATGGCATGGTTATGTTATACCCACTTTGCCTGGTTAACACAAATTTCTTACAAACATTAATTGATATTAAGTTCAAGATGTACTATAGTTAAAACAATTTTTATATCATGTGGACAAGTCATATAAACCAGTCCTCTTATCTTTCTTATAAAACCAAAGAAGTAAAAATATGGAGTCTTTCAGGACAAAGTCAGGTCTTTGTAACAGTAAAAGACTTTTTAGAAGAAGAACCATCTGCCCCTGAAGTAGTTGCTCAAATAGCAGATAAAATAACTAGTTTTATTAATGAAAGCAAAGGATTAAACTATACTACTACTAAGCTTGAAATAAAACTTCCATTTTACAATTCAGGTGGTAATTCCTTAAATTCAATACTTGGAACTTATCTTGCAAAGCTCGGGGGAGAAAAAAGGCTAATTCTCATTCTAGAAAGAGAAAATGATCCAGGAAGCAAGACAGTATGTCTTTATAACATTAAGTGTCCAAAGGTTATAGATGAGAATTTTAAATTACAACTAATTGAACATATTGAAGATCTCCTTCAGAACGGGACCTTTATCCTATACGAAAGAAGTCAAGTCAGGAAAAAGTTTTTTAGAAGAGTAAGTGTTTAATTTCTTTGTGGTACTACTACTTGTAGATTTTGATCTAATACTATAGGAATTTGTGTACCACTTTGAAGAACTAACTCAGCACCTTTAGATGCTAAAGCACCAAGTGCTCCTGCACCACCTCCAATTGCAGCACCAGACCATGCCCCACGTCCTGGCATTCCTCCAGCTATTGCACCAATTGCAGTACCAAGTGCAGCTCCAAGTCCAGCTCCTACCGCAGTCTTTCCAACTCCTTTAGCTAAACGTGAACCTCCACTTTCAGCTTGAAGTTTGAATTGAGTAGTGTCTACTGAAGCACTTAATGGAAATCTTTGTCCGTCTGGAGTTTGTACAGAAGTAAATCTAATTTCTAAAACTCCTCCAGCACCAGCATGAAATCTTCTTGCTGGGATTGCATTTACTACCTGACCAATTAACTGGCTGCCTCCTGGAATTGCTACATCTGAAGAGCCTGCAATAAGTGGAGATGTTACTGTTGCTGTAACAGTATCTCCAATCCTGTTTATTCCAGAGCTTAAAGTGCTAACCAGCGATGCTTCAAATCGTGCTCCTTGTGGTGCTACTATAACCTTCCCTCTTAAAGGCCTTCTAGGGGTTCCAATATCACCTCCTTGAATTACGTGATCATAATGCTCCTCTAGACCCTGAGGTTCTTGAAAGCCACCTTGAGCATTTGCTGGAATTGCCAGTAAAGAAAATATAATACAAAACACTAGCGGAAACGACTTTTTCTTTGTTTTTAGTTTTTTCATGTGTTTGATTCTTCCTCTTAGTTTTTACTTGCTAATCTAAAATTTAATTATATTACACAGTAGAACCTTTAGTACTGACACGAGTTTCTTTACATAATTTCAATAAATTAATTAGATCTACAGGGTTATTTTCTCCAGCAACAATTATCATATATAAATTTAAGTCTGTGCCATTGTTTAGTTTTGAAATTACAATCAAGCCTGATTCATTTAAGAAAGTAAGAGTATGGAAAGTTTTAGTGTAAACTAATTCTCCTATTTCATCCATAAGAGGTTTAGACTTAAGTACATTTTTAATTTGATCAAAATAATTTTTTGAGTTTGTCATGTTGTATTCTTCAATTATTTGCAAATCATTATCTACAAAATAAATTGAGTCTACACCTGCAATATTTTGAATTTTGTTTTTTGTTTCTTCGATGATTGTACTAATGTTACTTATTTCTTTTTTTCCTTGTCTTTAGATAATTTGCTTGTCTCTTGATTAAATTTATCATTTTCTATTTTTTTTATAGCTAATATATCTACCCAAGGTTCACTTAAAGCTGCACTAAATCCTTCACCATAGATTTCAATTAAATCTCCTTCTTCTAATTCTCTAATCACTTGATTTTCTTTTGCTTCTTTAACTGGGTAAGCAAGCTTTAGTTCCGAAAGAGGGATTTTACTATCTGGCCTGAAAATACATAATGAAATGTAGTCTTTAGATGCTCTCATTGCTTCTTTATAATCTAAAGCTAAGGTTGTAAAAGAACTAAACTTTCCTCTGATTTTAATTTTTTTCCCAATATATTCTTCTGGTTTAGCAAGTAATGTGCCAAGAAGTAAAGGCTGAAATTCACTTTCATTAATTTGCTTCTCTGGAAGTTTTTTATCTTCTTGCTTTTCATCTTTTTTAGTATCAATTTTTTTTGCTTTAACAGTTTCAAGCGGAGAACAAAGAAGCAAGGCAACCAGGAAACAAGAAAAAATTTTAACCTCGCAACCTTGAATCATATTTTCTTCACTTCCTTCATTACTTCAAACATACTAACTAGCTTATTACAAATGTGCCTTGCGATTTGAGCCTTTGATTGTCTTTGTAAGACTTCTCTTTGTCTATCTTTAGTTAATATGGTTACTGCATTTTCATCAGATCCAAAACCTATATCCGGGATTGATATATCATTAGCAACGATCATGTCAATTTTTTTCTTATGTAATTTTTCTTGTGCATTTTTTTCAATATTTTCTGATTCTGCTGAAAAGCCTATAATAACTTGGTTTTTTTGTTTAGTACGTCCAAGTATTTCTAATATATCTGGATTTCTAGTTAATTCTATTGTTATGTCTTCGTTTTTCTTTTTAATTTTACTTTTTGACATGGTTATTGGCCTATAGTCACTAACAGCAGCTGCCATTATTAAGGCATCAGATTTGTCAAACTCTGATTCAATAACTTCCTGCATTTCGTGAGCTGACTCAACTTCAATAACTTGGTATTTTCTTTGACAAGGAAAAGTAGTAACTAAGATAATTTCTGCTCCCATATTATAAGCAACATCAGCTAATGCTAAACCCATTTTCCCGGAGCTTTTATTTCCAATATAACGAACTGGATCAATCACTTCACGAGTTCCACCAGCTGTAATAATTATTCTTTTACCTTGCAAAAGTTTTTCTTTTGTAGCTTCATATAAAATATTTTTTATAATTTTTTCATTTGTTGCAATGTGTCCAATACCTGAATAACCACATGTCAACTCTCCTTCTTCGGGCGGAATAATTTTATAACCAAGTTTTGTTACAAGAGTTTCTATGTTTTTTTGTACAGTAAAGTTTTCCCACATCTTTGTATTCATTGCAGGAGCAATATAGACAGGTACTCTTGCTGCAAGTAAAATGCTTGTAATTAATTCATCAGAAATGCCATTTGCAATTTTTGCAATTATGTCAGCAGTAGCAGGAGCTACTAAAATTAAATCTGCATTATCAGCTAGTTCGATATGTATGGGTTTTGACTGAATTTCAGGAGAAAACATTTTAGAATAAACAGGATTTGAAGATAAAACTTTTAATGGCAATTCACTTACAAAATGTTTTGCATCTTTTGTAAGAACTACCTTGACATTATGGCCTAATCTTTTTAGTTCGCTAACCAGATCGTACATTTTATAAGCCGCAATGCCTGCACTTATACCAAGAATTATATTTTTAGATTGAGGGTCCCTCACTACTTTTTCTATCTACTATCTACTAAAAGAGTGCCATCTCTTTGTGCAGCAATTTCCTGCAAGGCCTGGATTACAGGATTTGTAGTTCTTTCAAGTTCTTTAGTTTCTTCTTTTATTTGTTTAGCTAGTGAAGCTACTTTCAGAACAAGATCATATCTGTTCTCTGCTTCTTCTAATAAATCACCTAGTAACTTATTCATTGTCATTTGTCTACCTCTTAAATAATTAATTTCTCTCTAATTTTACAACGTTCAGCTTTTATTATACTAACTACATTATCTACTGCTTCTTGCAAATTGTCGTTCATTACTAAATAGTTAAATAACTTGACTTCCTTCATTTCTTCTTTTGCTTTTTTTAGCCTTACTTTGACTTTTTCAATTGATTCAGTTTGTCTTTTAATAAGTCTTTCTTCAAGTGCTTCAAAAGATGGTGGAGCTAAGAAAATTAATACTGCATCAGGGCATTTTTGTTTAACTTGTTTAGCTCCTTGAAGCTCGATTTCTAATAATACGTCCTTACCGCAGGACAAGTAATTATTGATTGCAAATTTAGGAGAACCATAAAAGTCTTCTGCAAACTGCGCCCATTCAAGAAACTCATCTTCTTCAATCATTCTTTGGAATTTATCTTTGGTTTTAAAGAAATAATTTACTCCTTCTTTTTCACCTTCTCTTTTTTCTCTTGTTGTTGCTGATATTGAAAGATACATATTGTCAACATTTTTAAGGACTCTTTCAACAACAGTTCCTTTCCCAACTCCTGAAGGGCCTGTAATTACAAAGATTCTACCTTTTGCTGATGCCATGGACTTAAACCTGTTCTTAAATGAGTGTACAATATCTAAGATAGATTTAGTAAATTGATTATAAAAAATATTTGTTTAAATTAAATTAGTTGTTTTGTAAACTTTTATGAGAAAATTAGTAGTTTCAGCTGTTTTTTTTATTGCTGTAATTGCTTTTGGTTACTTTTGGTTAAATACTCCCTATAGGTGTTTGTTTGAAGGGTGTGCACATTTAAACAGCTATAAAGTTGCAAGAGCAAGAGAAGTCTTTGAAATAGGCCTTAAGAAGTATCCAGGTAATCATAAGCTTAGATTTAGTTTGGCAAGAGCTAATTTATTATTGAGTGAAACTGAACAAGCCAACAAAATAATTCTTACAAAATCTGTATTCCAAGAATTAGGTGACAGAAAGGATTTTCAAAATTTTCTTGTAGATCTTTCAGAAGCTAATGCAAAAATAAACAATAGCAAGTATTGTAGATTCTTTGCTTTAAAATATCTTGAATATCAAAATCCCAAAGAAACTTCTAAAAGAGTTATAAAAAATTATATTCGCATTGGTCAACTTTTAAGTGAAAAGTCAGTTGATCTTTGGGAAAAGGCCTACAACATTGCACATGCAAGAAAAGAGTTAGAACTTATTGAAAGTCTTAAAGCATTACTTTTACCAAAATATTTCCAGCAAGCAGAAGGCTTGAAATCAAAAAAACTATACGAAGATGCCTTAAAAATTTTAAATAAGGCAGAATTAATAGCAAAAAATTCTGAAATTAGTTTCCAGAAAGCAATTATTTATAATCAGCTAGGAAGGCTTAATCTGGCTCACAAGTATTTTGAAGAAGCACTGTTACTTGATCCTGAAAATGATAATTACAGAATTGCATATGCAACTGCTCTAAAAGATACAGCTTTAAAAACAAATGACAAGAGTAAACAAAAAGAGTATTTTGAAAAAATTAAACTTTTGCTTTCTAGTGATGGCAACAATTCACAAAAAACTAATTTACTAAATAAGATAATTAATCTAAATGCAAAATATCAAATTTTAAATGCAGGCATAAAAATTACTATGCTTGGTGAATATCTGTACCCCTCATTAGCATTTAAAATTAAACCCGTTTCAGATATTAAGCTTAGGAAATTTAAAGTAATATTCCTTGATAAAGATAAAAAAGAACTTGATACATATGAAGCACCAATTACTGAGAATGAAATTAATCAGCTCTTAGAAGTTACCAGTAGGAATCCAATTACAAGTTCAAATTTTGTTAATGCACAACTTTTTGTTAATGATGAATTTGTTAAAGAGTTAAAAACTAAATGAAGCATGAAATTATTGGCGATGATATGCAAGTAGCCATTGTTGAAATGGAAGAAGGTGAATTTGTTCAAGCAGATGCTGGCAGTATGTTTTTTATGGAAGGCAGTATTGATATGGATCTTAGAATGCCAGGGGGATGGGTAGGTGGATTAAAAAGAATGTTTCTTGGTGAATCATTTATGCTTCCAGTTTTTAAAGCAAAGTCATCTAATTCTAAAGTTGCATTTGCTCCACCTTATCCAGGAAAGATCCTTGAACTTGAAGTAAATAATCAAAACAAATGGCAGGCACAAAAAGATAGTTTTTTATTTGCAACCAGTGGTGTAGGAATAAATATTAGTTTTATAAAAAAATTTAAAGTAGGATTTTTTGGAGGTGAGGGTTTTATATTAGAAAAATTTACAGGTGCTGGAAAAGTTTTTATAAATTGTGGTGGCACAGCAATTCAAAAAACTTTAGCTGAAAAAGAAGTAATTCAAGTAGATACTGGTTGTGTAGTTGCATTTGAAGAATCTGTTCAGTACGACATTAAACGTGTAAAAAATTTAAAAACCGCAATTTTAGGTGGCGAAGGTTTATTTTTAACAACACTTACAGGACCAGGAAAAATTATTCTTCAATCATTACCATGGTCTAGATTCCAAAATGTAATGGGTGGCGGAAAAGGAAGCACAGGACCACTTGGCGATGTTGGAAGAATATTTGGGGGAGACTAAAACTATTTTCGAGTTTCAACTTTCGATTTTCGAATTAGACTTTCACAGTTTTCTACATAACTAAAGAATTATGTTATAAGTAATAGCATGTCAACTGGGCTAACTCAAATAGTAATTTTTACAATAGGAGGTCTTGCTCTTGGAGTAATTATGTTAATTTCTTCTGTAGCTATTCAAAGAATTTTTGGAATCTATAATCCTACAAATGTTAAAACTGATCCTTATGAATGTGGAATGAAAATTTTTCATGATGCAAAAATTCAGTATGATGTTAAGTATTATTTGTTTGCGTTAATGTTTATTGTTTTTGATGTAGAGTTTGTTTTTCTTGTACCATGGGCAGTTGTCTTTGATATAGCCACAAATAAATTATTTTTAATAGTTGAAGCTTTTATTTTTGTTTTTATTCTAGCCCTTGGCCTTGTTTATGCATGGCGAAAAGGGATCTTGGAGTTTGATTGATAAGCTCACGAACCTTAAAAAAATTTAATCAATTTGTGTAACCTCTGGTTACATTTTTATAACTTTATATCTTGATTTTATTTATGTTTTAAATATACTTAACTTTATGGCTACTGAATCACAAAAATACAGAGCACAATTTCTCCAGATAAGCGGTCTTTGTTTAATGACTCCTTTAGGAAAATTAGTATTAGAGTTTCTTGACATAGGATGGAATGATCTAACAATAAAATTCTTCTTCTACTTAATAATTACTTGGGTGTGTTAATTTTTCCGGGTAATAGGCCACAAAAACAAAGGTAATACAGTCTCCCTTTTTCAGGGGGAGATAAAAATGCAAGATAAAATACTGGAAACATATACAAAATATTTAGAGAAATCAAAGAAAAAACAAACT